>JAYVTP010000484.1:0-2687 GCA_043788685.1 Pseudolysobacter sp.
GACCGCAAACTTTTCACTGCCCGTGGCACGCACGACAAATCGCACATCGTAATGCCAATGTCCGGGTTCATCGCGGCGTGTCGGAATCCAGTGCCGATCAATGTCGAAGATATGCGGATCGGCAATGACCAGATCGGATAAACCAGATTCATCCTCGGCCTCGCGCAGGGCGACACGCGCCAGATCTTCATCACCATCGGCATGACCGCCAAGCTGCAGCCAACGCCCGAGCTTGCGGTGATGCGTGAGCAATACGCGCGCGCCATCAGCACTGACCAGCCAGGCGCTGCCGGTAAAATGCCCTTGCAGGTTTGCACGCGAGAAAACCGGTGCATCTCCCGCGAGAAAAAGTGCGAACTCGCCGGTATCAATCTCATTGGGATAGTCATCGACGTATTTAGCAAACGCCGCAGCGAGTAGCTGTCGCAAATCGTTCATTACCATCCGTCGGTCAGGAAAACCGCACAGGATACCTGATCGTTTCGCGCTCGATCAACGTTGCTCCCGATGATGCCGACAAACAGTTGCGCCGGTCTCATAAAAAAACACAATTCGATATCGGGCCTGATGCATCGATACGGCAGACTGCTCGAACACCTTGTGCGCGCGCGGTGGTGTGGGCTAATGTAGCTCGCCCTGTCGCCGACAGGAGCACCGCCGCGCGGTCTCGACAGAAGACTGCCGGTAAACCACGTTGCGGGGAGCCCCAATGTTATTCAAGCGCGTCAAACCTCTCGATCAAATTTTGGCCACAGCAGCCAAAAAAAGCCTCAAGCGTCAGCTTGGCGCGTTTCAGTTGACCATGCTCGGTGTCGGCGCCGTGATCGGCACCGGTATCTTTGTGCTGACCGCAGAGGCGGGCCAGAAAGCCGGGCCGGCGATGATGCTCGCGTTCGTTATCGCGGCCGTGGTTTGCGGACTCGCAGCGCTGGCCTACGCCGAACTTGCATCGATGCTGCCGGTATCGGGTTCGGCCTACACCTACACCTACGGCGTACTCGGCGAACTGATTGCGTGGATCGTCGGCTGGGCGTTGGTGCTTGAGTATGCGGTCGGCGCTTCGGTGGTCTCGGTCGGCTGGTCCGGCTACATGAATGGATTGCTGGCAAACACCGATCTGTTCGGTTTGGTCGCGCCCGGCGCACTCGCGTTGCCGGCATACTTTCGCACCGGCATGTTTGCCGGTGGTGGATTCAACCTTCTCGCGTTCCTGATCTCGCTGGTGGTAACAGTGCTGCTCGTCATCGGCACGTCGAAAAGCGCGCGAGTCAACGCGGTGCTCGTGGCGATCAAGATCGTGGCGCTGACGATGTTTGTGATCGTCGCCGTGCCTGCCGCGAAAAGCACCAACTTCGAACCGTTCCTGCCCGGTGGCTGGGGTAGCCCGCTCGGTGGTGTGGGTGTGCTCGGAGCTGCGGCTTCGATCTTCTTCGCTTACGTCGGTTTTGATGCAGTCTCAACTGCTGCGGAAGAAACCAAGAATCCGAATCGCAATATTCCGATCGGTCTGATCGGCTCGCTGGGAATCTGCACGATCTTCTATCTGCTGGTGGGTTACGGCGCTGTTGGCGCGTCCGGTGCACAACCGTTGCTTGGTGCCGATGGCATGCCGCTGGATCCGGGCAGCGCCGCGATGGCCGCCGCCTGCGCCGCTTCCGATGCACTGGTTTGCAGCAAGGAACCCCTCGCACACGTTTTGCGCGCGCTCGGTCACGGCACCCTTGGTAATTTGATCGGTATCGCCGCCGCCCTCGCGCTGCCTTCGGTAATCCTCATGATGATGTTTGGTCAGACCCGAATTTTCTTCACGATGTCGCGTGATGGTTTGCTGCCGGAAGTGTTCTCGAAGGTGCACCCGCGCTTTCACACGCCGTATGTCATCACCATTCTTACCGGCATTGTCGTCGCCATTTGCTCGGCACTTTTCCCCGTCGGAAAACTGGCCGACACCTCGAACTCGGGCACCTTGCTCGCGTTCGCCATGGTTTCTGTCGGCGTGCTGATTTTGCGCAAGAAAGATCCGAACCGGTTGCGTCCGTTCCGCGTGCCGCTGGTCTGGGTGGTCTGCCCGCTCGCGATTTTCGGTTGCGTTTTGCTGTTCGTGAATCTGAGCATCACGGCAAAAGAAGTATTCGCCGGCTGGGCGATCATCGGCCTGTTCGTCTATTTCCTCTACAGCTACAAACACAGCCAGCTCGCGCGCGAGGAAGAAAAATAATGCGCGTATCGAGCCTGTCTATCTAGCTCGCGAGGGCCGGCTGAATAGCGCCGGCCCTTTTGTTTCTGCTGTTCTAAATTCCATAGTCCACTCGACCGGTATCGCGCATGCTCAAGCAACTGCTCCGCACCAAACACCCGCTCGCGGTCAATCAGGAAGCCGGCGAGATCCAATTGCACCGCACCCTCGGGCCGTGGGGTCTGACCGCGATCGGCATCGGTGCAGTGATCGGCGGTGGTATCTTCGTGATTACCGGCCAAGCCGCTGCCGAGCATGCCGGACCAGCGGTGATGCTGTCGTTCGTACTCGCCGCAATCTGCTGTTCGTTCTGCGCCTTGTGTTACGCCGAATTTGCCGCGATGGTGCCAGTCTCAGGCTCGGCCTACTCGTATACCTACGCGACGATGGGCGAAGGGGCGGCCTGGTTTATCGGCTGGATGTTGATACTCGAATACGGCATATCCGCCTC
>JAYVTP010000485.1:0-5609 GCA_043788685.1 Pseudolysobacter sp.
GCGCGGTCTCGCGACAAGCCATCGACGGTCGGCGCACGCGCCAGCGCGATCTCGCTGCCAACCAGAAAAACCAGCAGCGAGGCAAACAGTGTGCGACGCGAGATCATGGCAAACTCCGAATCCGACGAGTGTCGAGATTATGCGTGCGTAAGCGCCGGATATCGAGGGTACGAAACCATCATTGTCGCGGCAGGATCACCCGCGGTTGGCATCCGCCACCACGACCACCGCGGTGCCGTAGCACAGCACTTCGGTCAGGCCCGCCATGATTTCGGTCGCGTCGTAGCGCATGCCAACGATGGCGTTGGCGCCGAGTTTTATCGCGTGCTGGCACATCGTCTGGTAGGTTTCCGCGCGCGCCTGTTCGCACAGATTGGTGTAGATCGTGATGTTGCCGCCGAACAGGGTCTGCAGCCCGCCGACAAAACTGCCGACCACCGAGCGCGAACGCACGGTGATGCCACGCACCACACCGAAGCTGCGCGTGATGGTATAGCCCGGCAGATCCATCGTTGTTGTGACCATTGCATTCTGCATCTCGACTCTCCGTTATCAAACTCATCGTTGATGATGCGCGACTCGCCATGCGTGAAGATAGCGAGTCGCCAGCATCGGAATCGCGTTTTATTTTTGCGTCGCGATCCAGTCATCGATCACACGCTGCAGCAACTCCAGCGGCAGCGCGCCATGGATCAGCACCTGATCGTGAAATTGCTTGATATCGAATTTCGGCCCGAGCTGCTGTTTGGCTTTTTCGCGCAATTCGAGAATTTTCAGCATGCCGACTTTGTACGCCAGCGCCTGACCCGGATCGACGATGTAGCGTTCGATCTCGGCAGTGACATCGCTCTGGGCCATGCCGGTGTTTTCCATCATGTAGCTGATCGCCTGTTCGCGCGTCCAGTGTTTGTAGTGGATGCCGCTGTCGACCACGAGACGCACCGCGCGCATCATTTCATCGCGCAGGCGGCCGAGATTATCGAGCGGATTTTTCTCGAACCCGAGTTCCCATGCTAGACGCTCCGAATATAACGCCCAGCCTTCGACATACGCGGTGAACGGCAGCACGCGACGGAAGAACGGCACGCCGGTCAATTCCTGCGCGACCGAAATCTGGAAATGATGACCCGGAATACCTTCGTGATACGCCAGCGAGCGCATCGCGAATTTCGGCGTCTCGTTGGTGTCGCGCATATTGGCGTAGAAAACACCGGGGCGCGTGCCGTCAAACGATCCCCCTTCGTAATACGCACCCGGCGCGGTGGCCTGCGCGAACTCGGGTACGGCCTGCACTTCAACGCCGAGTTTCGGACGCACGTCGAAGGTGTTGCCGAGGCCGGCGTTGACCTCATCGAGTATCGCCTGGTACTGCTTGAGCATCGCGGCCTTGCCTTCCGCCGTGTTCGGAAACAACTGCGCCGGATCTTTCGCGAGCTGCTGCACGCGCGGGCCGACCGGGCCATCGGCGAGACCTTGGCCCTTGAGGATTTCATCCATCTCGGTGCTGATGCGTGCGACTTCGCTCAAGCCGAGCTGATGCACCTGCTCCGGCGTCATGTCGGTGGTGGTTTCCTCGCGCACGCGATAGGCGTAATACGCATCTCCGTTGGGCAGATGCCAGGCGCCGTCGTTGCTTTGCGCTTTCGGCTGCAGCTGGGTGAAATAGTCGCTGAGTTTCTTGTACGCCGGATAGACACTTTGCTGGATCGCCTGATCGACCCCAGCGAGTAGCGAATCGCGCTTGGCCTGATCGAGCTTATCCGCCGGAATCTTGTCGAGCTTGGTCTTGAAGCTCACGTACAGCGGATTTTCCTTCGACGGTTTGGCGGTAAAGCCGTCCATTTGCTTGAGCACTTCTTCAACCGTGAATTTCGGCGGGATGATGTTCTTGCTCTCGCGCAGACGCAGGCCTTCGATCACCTGATCAAACTTGAGCGGAAACTTGTTGAGGCGCGCGATATAGTTTTTCGCATCGCCTTCCGACTTCACCTGATGCGTGCCGGTCATGAAATTGGTCAGCGAGGTCTGGATACCGAACATTTGATTGACCGGGAAACTGTAGTCGCGGAACTGATCGCCCTCGACCTGGATGCGCAGGAAATATTCAAGCACATCGTAGGAAAGCTGGCCTTCGCGATCGAGCTTGCTGCGATCGTATTGCAGCAGTATGGCGTGATCGTCCTTGACCAGTTGCGCTTGTTTGGCTTCGTGCGCGACCGAGGCGTCGTCGAACTTGTCGCTGTAGAAATCCAGCGACGGTGGCAGGATACGCATGCTGCTGAGCATTTCCGGGCTATCGAGCGCGAACTGCGCAAACACGCGATCGTAGAACCAGTCGACCTTGTATGGCTTGAAATAAATCACGTGAATCAGAAACGCGCCGACCAGCACCACGACCAGCAAAATCAGGCGCAGCAGCCATTTGAAAAAGGTTTTCATCAGCATCTCCCCGGAAAAGTGCGGCTACTGTAACAACTGCGCCGCGTTTTTGATAAGCCGAAAGTCATGCTGCCGCGCGCCTCAGTGCGCAAGCTCCGCGCAACCCGGCACGCAAGCCCGTCGTTATACTTGGCGCCCCTGCATTGTTTCGCTCACCACGCATGAATTACCGCCACGCCTTCCACGCCGGAAACTTCGCCGACGTCCTCAAGCACACCGTGCTACTGGGCCTGCTCGATGCGCTAAAGGCCAAGTCCACGCCGTTCTGCTACATCGACACGCACGCCGGCGCGGGCTGCTACGATTTGCGTGACGAGGAAGCCAACAAGACTGGTGAACATCTGGCTGGCGTGCAACGTTTGCTCGCGGTAAAAAATCCGCCAGTCTTGTTGCAACGTTATCTCGATGAATTACTGGCGCTGAATCGCGAACAAGTGTGTCAAGATGAGTTGCCAGCCGATGGCACGATCTCGATTTATCCGGGCTCGCCGCTGCTCGCGAGTCGGTGCATGCGCGAAGGGGATCGGGCGCAATTGTGCGAGCTGCAAACCGACGAGGCGCACAAGCTGCGCCAACTCATGCGCAACGATCCGCGCATCGCCGTACATCAGCGCGACGGCTACGAAGCGCTGAAGGCGTTTGTGCCGCCGAAGGAGCGCCGCGGCCTCGTGCTGATCGACGCGCCGTTCGAGGCGCAAGACGATGAATTTCGCATTATCGAAAACGCGCTCGCTAATGCCTATGCGCGCTGGCCGACCGGCATGTATGCGGTATGGTATCCGATCAAATTGCGCCAGCAGATCATGCCGTTTCACCGCTGGTTCAAGAGCTGCGGAATCCGCAAGGTGCTAACCGCGGAATTATTGCTGCAGCCCGACACATCGCCGTTGCGCCTGAATGGCTGCGGCATGCTGCTGATCAACCCGCCGTGGCAATTCGATCGGCAGCTCGAACGCTTGTTGCCGGTGTTGCAACGTGAGTTGGCTATCGCGGCGGGCAGCAGCTGGTCGGTGGATTGGCTCGTGGGCGAGTAGCTATTCCGATGCCGGCCGTGGCCTTGTTCATTTGCGCAACAGCGCCTCGGCATCGAAGCGTTACATGAACCGATCCGGTGCGGCGAGTGTGGTGAAACCGAATTGTGCGTAAAGACTGTGCGCATCGCGGGTCGCCAACATGAAACGTCGCAGCCGCTGCAGTTGTGGATGGGCGAGTACGAATTGCATGAGCCGTTTGCTGATGCCCTGCCTGCGTCGTTCAGCGATCACGAAGACATCGGCCAGATAACCCACGCCGACGTAATCCGTGACTACGCGCCCAAACGCAATTTGCGCACCTTCGCGGTACACACCGAAACACAGCGAGTTGGCGATGCCGGTCGCGACCAGTTCGCGCGCGATACCCGGCACCCAGTACGATTGCTCGCTGAGAAATCGGTGGATCAAATCAATATCCAGCAAGGCCGGATCGGTGGAGAATAGCAACGCCTGTTCCCGCCACTCGACTATCGCCATGAGCCTACTCCGCACCTATTTGAATCGTCATTTTTCCACCCTCGTTTTGACCGCCGCGCTGGCCGGTTGCGCGCAGGCGCCGGTGCTGCTGACCAGCGTGATCGCGGTGAGTGATGCACCGCAAGCCGTCGCCGCCGCGCCGGAACGGTATCACGACGCCGAAATCGTCTGGGGTGGCTCGATCATCGCCGTGCGCAACAGCAACGACAGCAGCGAGATCGAAATCCTCGCCTACCCGCTCAACGACGGCCAGCGTCCGATGCTCGACAAACCGACCGAAGGACGTTTCATCGCCGTGCTGCCGGGTTACGTCGAAAGCCTCGATTATCCGCAGGGCCGATTTGTCACGTTCAGCGGCCACCTGCTCGGCGTGCGCTCAGGCCAAGTCGATGAACACGAAGTCGCGTATCCGTTGCTGCAAGTCGCCAATCATCATCTGTGGCGACAGGGATTTCAAAACGACGGGCCGCAGTTTCATTTTGGGGTGGGAATTGGCGTGGGAATTCATTGATGCTGCCCATGAAATTCATCCTCACGAAATTCAGGAGACAGCAAAATCAATAGCTCGTCATTCCAGCGCAGACTGGAATCCAGCTCTTGTTTGACGCCGCAAAGAACTGGATTCCAGCCTTCGCTGGAATGACGGGAAGACAAGCACTTCAATCCGAAACATCCGGTTCAAAAAACGACCAGCGGATTTCCGGAAACTGCGCTTTCATCGCCGCCTCGACACGATTGATATCGGTCACGAGCCCGCGGCCGTCGCTGCCGTCGCGCATCTCCGCCTTGACCGCCACCATCACGTCCGGACCGAGCTGCAAGGTGATGACGTTGAATACTTTTTGCACTTCGGGCTGGGCCGAGACAAATTCTTCGATCGCGATTTTCAGGCGCGGTTCGGCGCTCTGGCCGATCAGCAAGGCCTGCACTTCGTAGCCGACGAAGATCGCGACGATAAACAGCAGCGCACCGATCAGCATGCTGCCGCACGCATCGTAGATCGGGTTGCCGGTGAGCCAGGTCAGCAGCACCGCGATCAGCGCCACGATCAGGCAGGTGAGCGCGGCGAGGTCTTCGCCGAAAATCACGATCAACTCGCTCTGTCGGCTCTCGCGAAACCAGCGCCACAGGCTCAATTCGCCGCGCGCCTTGTTGACCTCGTGCATGCAGCCCCACATCGAAAAACTTTCGGCGACGATGCTGAAAACCAGCACGCCGATCGCGAGCAACGGCCAGCGCATCGGCTCGGGCGCGGTGAATTTGTGGATGCCCTCGTAGACCGAAAAAATGCCGCCGAAACTGAAAAGAAACAACGCCACCAGAAACGACCAGAAGTACACTGCCTTGCCGTAACCGAGCGGAAAATCCGGCGATGCCGGGCGTTTCGCCACGCGCATGCCGAACAGCAGCATGAACTGATTGCCGCAATCCGCGAGCGAATGTACGGCCTCGGCCAGCATCGAACCTGATCCCGTGATGACGGCGGCGACGAGCTTGCTGACGAAGATCAGGAAATTCGCGCCAAGCGAGTAGAACACGGTTTTGACTGAATCCGCTTTGGCCGACATGCACCGATTGCCCTGCAGTTTTGATCGCCAAAGTGTAGCATTGCGCTGTTGCCTGCTGGCCCGGGCGCATCGCGCGCGATCGGGCTGTCGG
>JAYVTP010000486.1:0-1817 GCA_043788685.1 Pseudolysobacter sp.
GTTTCGATGTGTTATCGCGCCACATGTCCAAGCATCGGAAAACCGTTCTGATGCCAGGCTGGATACGCTGGCGTGATTGCGCTCGCTGCGTCGAGCTGCGCGACTTGCGCGGCACTCAGATTCCAACCGACCGCACCGAGATTCTGCACGAGCTGTTCTTCGTTGCGGGCGCCGATGATGACGCTCGAAACCGTCGGGCGCTGCAACAACCAGTTCAGCGCGACTTGAGGCACCGACTTGCCGACCTCGGCCGCGACCGCATCAAGCGCATCGATCACCTTGAACAACCGTTCGTCCGAAACTTCCGGTCCGGTGCCTTCACCGTCTTTCGCGCGACTGCCCGCGGCGGGCGGTTGGCCACGACGAATCTTGCCAGTGAGCTTGCCCCAGCCGAGCGGGCTCCAGACCATCGCGCCGATGCCTTGATCGATGCCGAGCGGCATGAGCTCCCACTCGTAATCACGTCCGAGCAGCGAGTAATACGCCTGATGCGCGACATGCCGCGTAAAACCGTAGCGTTCCGCCACGGCCAGCGATTTCATGAGATGCCAGCCCGAAAAGTTGGAGCAGCCGATGTAGCGAACCTTGCCCGTGCGCACCAGACGATCGAGTGTGCCGAGCGTTTCCTCGATCGGCGTATACGCATCGAATCCGTGCAACTGGAACAGATCAATGTGCTCGACGCCGAGGCGTGTCAGCGCCTTGTCGACCGCATCGATCAGATGCACCCGCGACGAGCCGTAATCGTTCGGCCCGTCGCCCACCGGAAACGTCGCCTTGGTCGAAATCAGCACCTGGCTACGCCGGCCCTTGATCGCCTTGCCGAGAATTTCCTCAGCGGCGCCACGCGAATACACGTCGGCACTATCGAACAGATTCAAACCATGTTCGAGACAGATGTCGATGAGGCGCGTGGCCTGCGCCACGTCGGTACTACCCCAGGCTTTGAAAAACTCCGTTGTGCCGCCGAACGTGCCGGTACCGAAACTCAGTACGGGCACGCGCAAACCGGATGCGCCAAGACGACGATATTCCATGATGGATAACCTCAGCAGCTGAATAATGGAATCGATGGTGGCAGATTTGCGCGCGGCGGCGAAGCTGCAATCACATGCATATCCGCCGCACAATCGATCATTCGAAGCCGATCGGAATCCGCGAAATTACGACCGCTTGCTGCCGAATCCGAGCAGCAATCCACCGATAACGATGGCACCTACACCGGCCCACAGCGGCACGTTGACGGTCTCCTGTTTTTTTACCGACAGTTCAACCGGCCCGAGCTTGACCGGCGTCGTATCACGCGTGTAGCTGAAGCCGCCGTAGATCAATCCGAGCGCGCCGCCAACGATCAGGACGATGGCAATAATTCGTGTGGTGTTCATTTTTTATTCCCGTGGAATGATAAGTTTGCTTGCGCGAAGGCAAGCGCAATATAACGATATCGTTGCGCAACTGTATTGCCACCGCCTAACGCTGGTTACAGCAAACCTGTGATCGGCAACAGGCGCAACATGAACACTTCAAAGCGACGACCTTTCGCCGCATCCGGCCGGCGTCCGCACTCATGGCTGTCCCGTCCTTGCTGCATGACCACGTCGTTTTCGCCGCGTGTGCATTCGTGCCTGGCGAATCTTGCAACGCGACATGAGACGCGTTTTGCGGCGCGCTGGCAGCGTCGAAAATTTTTTCACCGCCGGCGCCAGAGCCGGCGCATCGATGATCACGACCATCTCGATATTGAGCAACTTCAAACGTTGATCCATATTCATCGAGCCAACGAAACCTTGCGCATCGTCCACCACCACGTCCCGCGA
>JAYVTP010000487.1:0-1512 GCA_043788685.1 Pseudolysobacter sp.
CGCGAAAAATATTTGCGAAAAATGCCGACGAAAAATATCGCATATCAATGCAGCGAGATCAGCGTCATCCGAGGCATTGCAACAAGGCCATCGCTGCGGCGGGATTGCGTTCTTTTGCGGCGCTGATGAAGTAGATGAACACATCACGTTTCGCCGCGGATTTTGCAGGAGTTGCGAGGCGCGGCAAATCGTCCGGCTCGCTGCCGCTGGCCCACAAACGCGCACGCTGCGCCCAACTTTGCAATTCACGTTCGGTGTAGCCGGTGGCGATCGCAGCGCGCGATTGCATGAGTCGCGCGTAGACAAAATCGGCGCCGATATCGGCGAACGATGGATGCTCGCCGGAGTCGGTGAACACCATCGCCATGCCGTGGCGCCGTGCCAGCGCGACGTAATCGGCATTGACGAAATCCGGATCGCGCACATCGAGCACATGGCGCATGCGATGGTGACTTATCTGCTTCGGCAGCAGGCTCAGGAACTCGGTGAAATCGTCGACATCGAGCTTTCGACCTTTTTCAAATTGCCACACGACCGGCCCGAGTTTGTCGCCGAGCGTTGCGAGATCGCCGAGGAAATCATCGATCGCGCCGCCGGTTTTCGCCAGCGTGCGTGACTTCGTGATGCGCTGTGGCGCCTTCGCCGAAAATACAAAATTCGCGGGCGTTTCGTCGCGCCATTTGGCGTAAGTCGTCGGTTTCTGCGCGCCGTACCAAGTGCCGTTGATCTCGATCGAATTGACATGGCGGCTGGCAAATTCGAGCTCGCGGCGTTGCACCAGTCCGGCCGGATAAAAGTTGCTGCGCCACGGCGCGAACGTCCAGCCGCCGATGCCGACATGAATGCCGTCGGGCGCGACCGCCACAGCGGCGAACAAATCCGCCGCCGGCGCGGATTTCGCGGTACGTTGCTGACGAGTCGCCATGAGTTTTCCTTTGCTACGCCGTGACAGGCCGATGTTATCGCACGCATTTGCGAAATACAGCGCTGCAAGTGCCGCTCCGAGTCTGGGCGATACCATGGTGTCTGGCAGATTTGAAGCTGACATTTTCTGTTTCGTCGAGTCGGCGTTGACACTTTTTTAGCCTGCATATGCATATAACGGATTTCCAATTCCGCTTGACCGCGCGTGCGCCTAAGATCACTCATCCCTCAGTGTGGAACGACCGACCATGACTACTCGCCGATCAACGCGCCTGCTCCTTCTGGCCACCGCATTGTCCGCTGTGTTTCCGCTGGCATCGGCTTGGGCCAAGGATGTCACGCTGCTGAATGTTTCCTACGATCCGACGCGCGAGTTGTACCGCGATGTCAACGCGGCTTTCGTCCAGCAATGGAAAGAAAAGACCGGTGATACGCTCACGATCAACACCTCCAACGGCGGCTCCGGCAAGCAGGCGCGTTCGGTGATCCACGGGCTTGATGCCGATGTCGTCACGCTGGCGTTGGCATGGGATATCGACGCGATCGCGCAGCGTGGATTGACCGATATCGCGTGGCAAAAACGCCTGC
>JAYVTP010000488.1:0-2610 GCA_043788685.1 Pseudolysobacter sp.
CAGCTGCCTTGCGCGTACTCAGATCGCTGATGAAGAAATACGGCCGACCGCTGGCAATCGTCACCGACAAGCTGCGCTCCTACGGAGCTGCCATGAAGCGGATTGGTAACGCTGAGCGCCAGGAATGCCATGGCCGTTGGATCAACAACCGGGCTGAAAACTCACATCAGCCATTTCGACGACGTGAGCGCGCCATGCACCGGTTCAGGCGGATGAGCACGCTGCAGAAATTTACCTCCGTGCACGCTGCCTTCCACAACCACTTCAACCACGAACGTCATCTCATCGACCGCCCGACATACAAGCTCCGTCGTTCTGCTGCGATGACGCAGTGGCGGGTGATTGCAACCTAATCGCTCGTGAATCAACTTTTCCGTGCATCGTCACTTTTAGTTTGACAATGCCCTTTCGCTTGTTGCGTTGCGAAAGAGCAATCGCAATCTCTCAGGCAACGTCTGGCGCACCCGGACTCAGAGGCCTGAAAACCCAGGCATTGCCTGGGTTTTTAGAATGGCTTGGAAGCAACACCGTCCGTAGTCCATTTTTTATTTCAGCTCACTTCCCCGGCGCGCCTTTCTTCTTGGCCGCCAGTTCGTTGGCGATTTTCTTAGCAGCTTCGTTCATGAAGAAATTCGTCGTCTGCAGGGTGCTGAGCGAGGCGCCGACCGGAAGCGGCCAGCTGTTGCGGTCGATCTGCAGCGTCGCCAGGCTCCGACCCGAGCGCGCATCGGTGACGGTGATCACCGCGTCGAAATGGGTCTGGCCGACGAAACCGGTCAGCCCGCGGGCGAGGATGTTGCCTTCATCGTAGCGGCTGATGTTGCCGGTGACGCGCAGGGCTTGACCGCCACCCGCCTGGCGCGACACCTCGGCAAACGCGCCGGAGGTTTTGATCGACTCGGCGATCTTGTCGGCGAACACGCGCTGGGCCGATGCGAGACTGGCGTCGTAGTCGGCTTGTTTCTTGACGTCGTCATAGTGCTGCTTGTCGCTGGCGCTGAAATCGAGCACTTCGACGCGGCTGAAGTCGCTGATGCGCGTCGGCGCATCCGCCGACTCCTTGGTCAGGCTGGAGACGGAACCGCAGCCAGCCATCAGTACGACAGCGGCGAGCAGCAAAGGCAGGCAATAGCGCAAGATCTTGCTCATGGTGCTGGACTCCCCAGGTTGTCCATCAAGTCGGGACGGCGCCCCTACAGCCGTCGTCCTCCCGCGCCACTGTACGCGCCGATCGGCGCCCGAGCCACAGCTTCCGAAAACCGGAAAAATGCGTCCGGGATTCTTTTCAGGATCCCTTCTGGTTCGCAAGCCCGCTAAGCTCACAGCATGAGCAAGGCTTGCAATGTGGCGGTGATCGGGGCCGGCGTGTTCGGCGCGTGGATCGCGTGGCATCTGCAGCGCGCCGGTCAACGGGTCTTGCTGATCGACAAGTACGGGCCGGCCAATGCGCGCGCGAGTTCCGCTGGCGAGACGCGGGTGATCCGCATGGCCTACGGGCCGGACGATATCTATACGCGGATGGCGCAGCGCTCACTGCGCCAGTGGAAAGATTTTTTCGCACGCATCGCACGCCCCGAACTGTTCCGCGAAACCGGCGTGCTAACGATGGCAGCGGCAGCCGACGACGCGACGACGCAATCGGTCGCGACGCTGGAACGGCTCGATATCCCGCATCAGGTGCTCGACTCCCACACACTCGCGCAGCGTTATCCGCAGATCGTGATTCCGCCCGGAGGCTGGGCGATCTTCGAGCCGGAGAGTGGCGGCCTGCTGGCGCGTCGCGCGGTGCAGGCCGTGGTCGAAGATGTCTTGCGCGTTGGCGCCGAATTTCGCATCGATACGGTGCTTTCTCCAGTCGGTGATGGGCGGCTGGGCGACGGACACCTCGCGGCAATCAAGACCGCGTCGGGCGCTGTGATCCGCGCCGACCGTTTCGTGTTCGCCTGCGGACCGTGGTTAGGCAGCGTCCTGCCAGATGTATTGGGAGACCGCATCTTCCCGACCCGCCAGGAAGTGTTTTACTTCGGTGTCGCTGCGGGCGAGCGCCGTTTCATAGCGCCCGCCCTGCCGATCTGGCTGGATTTCGGTCGCGGTTACTACGGCTGTCCGGATATCGAAGGCCGCGGATTCAAGCTCGCCCACGATGCCCACGGCGAAGCGATCGATCCCGACAGCAGCGAACGCTTGCCCAGCCCGGCGCGCATCGCACACGCGCGCGAATTTCTCGCCCAACGATTTCCCGCGCTGGCCGCAGCACCCTTGGTCGGTGCCGAAGTCTGCCAATACGAAAACACCTCGAACGGCGACTTCGTCATCGACTGCCATCCGGCATTCGACAACGTCTGGATCGCCGGCGGCGGCTCCGGCCACGGCTTCAAGCATGGGCCCGTAGTCGGCGAATATCTCGTCGAACGCATGCTCAACGATGGGCCGGTCGAGCCGCGTTTCAGTCTGGCTAGCAAGCAGACCAAACAGAAGCGTGAGGTTCACTGATCTTGTCTCCCGTCGACACTGCGGCTACGGTGTCGTCGTCGCTGTGTATCGTTGACGGAGATTTCGCATGCGCAAGTTGATGGGATGGTTGCTGGTGTTGCTGATGGCGCCCACGTT
>JAYVTP010000489.1:0-4758 GCA_043788685.1 Pseudolysobacter sp.
ATCTGTTCGGTTATCAAGGCGTGGTCCGACTGACACCCGATGCGACCGCGCCCGGCGACGTGCAGCGCATGCGCAGCGAACGTTTCACGATGGAAGATGACTTGCCCGCGATGGAGTTCAATCGTGGCGCCTCGCTGCTCGATAGTGACGGCCGGATCTGGGCCGACAGCATTGAAGGCGCCGTGCTTTATGATTCGGCTGCCGAGCGCGCGCCGCCGCCGCCACGTCCACTGCGATTACTCTCGGCGCAGATTGAAGGTGATGATGCGAATCAGCCATTGCGCAATGGCGCAGTGCTTGACGCGAATGCCAATAATGTCGTGTTCGAATTTGCGCTGTTGTCGTATCAGCGCGATCACCTCACGCGTTATCGCACCGAGCTTGAAGGCCTCGACGAAACCCGCGACGAATGGACTGCCACCGGCATTCGCAGCTATAACCGATTGCCTGCCGGCGACTTCACTTTTCGCGTTTTTGCGCGCAATGGTTTTGGCGTGGAAGCGGCACCGATCTCGCTGAAGTTTTCGGTGCGCCTGCCGTGGTGGCGCACGCCGTGGGCGATGGCAATGTATGCGCTGGCGCTGATTGCATTCGGCATGCTGGTGGATTGCTGGCGCACGCGTGCGCTCGAACGTCGCGCCCGCGCGCTTGAAGCCGAGGTAGCTTCGCCACACGCGCGCTGGCCGATGCCAACGATCAGTTGCAGCGTGCCTCGCTCACTGGCCGGTGGAATCGGCGTTATTTCGACCTCGAACTGCCGCACGAAAGCGAGCGTGCCTTGCAGCGCGCGTTGACCGGCGAGAAACACGCCGATCTGGCTTTGGCATTGCTCCACCTGGATCATTTCAAATCGATCAACGATCGCTACGGCCATCCGGTGGGCGACGCCGTTCTGGTCGAGCTTGCCGTGCGTCTGCAGGCGGTGGTGCGCAACAGCGATCTTGCGTTGCGCTGGGGTGGCGAGGAGTTTTTGATCGTGTTTTGCGACGCGCATTTCGACGCCGTTGCGAAGCTCATAAAACGTCTGCTCGCGACGGTTGCCGATGCGCCTTTCATCGGTCCGTATCACCGCATCAATGTGACGTGTTCGATCGGCTGGGCAATGTTTTCGTTTCGCCACGATCAGGCGCGCGAGTTGTCGATGCAGCAGGTGCTCGCGCTTGCCGATGAAGCCTTGTATCGCGCCAAGGATGACGGCCGCAATTGCGCCTACGCTGCCGTGCCGGATGGCAAGCTCACGTCATGGCAACACAGCGGTGGCGGCGCTGCGATAATATCGCCAGTTTTAACGACCCTGCCGACCACATGATCGTCACCAGCGCTGCCGAGTTTACGGCGGTATTTTCCGACCAGCGTTTTCCGCTGCGGACGCCACCTTGCGCGCGTGCGGCATTCCTGTGCAGCCCGCTGGGTTTCGCCCTGACCACGCAATCGGCGCAGGACAATCGCTACATGGATCTCTCGCAGCACGTCGATCCGGCGCTCGCACTCGCACAGCACGCGCAACTTGCGGCGGCCTTGTCGCAGGAGTTGCCGGTGATCACCTTCCCGGGTGATCCGGCCACGCCCGATGCAGTTTTTCCGAATAACGTTTTCGCCACGATACCCGGGCGGCTGATCGTCGGCGCGATGCGTCATCCAGTGCGCCAGCGAGAGGCGGCACGGCCGGATATCCGCGCATTTTTTCGCGACATCCTGGGTTATGAAGTGCTGGATTTGTCCGGCGCCGCGCAAGTTGCCGAGCTCACCGGTGCGCTGGTGATTGATCGTGCACGTGGCATTGGATTCTGCGGACTTTCGGAACGTTGCGACATGACGGGTGCGCGCGCCATGCACGAAGCGTTTGGTCTCAATCTCACCCTCTGTTTTGAACTCGCGGCCAGCGAATACCACACCAACGTCGTGCTGGCGATTCTCGCCGGACGTGCCGCGATACTCGCGCCGCTGGGTTTTGCCGATGCGGCGGTTCCTGCCGCAATCGCGCAGGTTTATGCAGGCAGAGTGATCGCGCTCGATGACGCGCAGAAAACCGCGTTTGCCGGCAATGCGATCTCGCTCGCGCCGGATAGTGTCTGGTTCAGCGCGGTCGCGGCGGCGGCATTGCGCAATGAACAACGTCAACAATTACAGGCCTGGGGATATGTGCTGCGCAGTGTCGAGCTCGATGAAATCGAAAAAGCTGGCGGCAGTTTGCGTTGCTGTGTCGGCGAGATTTTTTGAAGTCCACGATCCGCCGTCGAGAACGGCGCGGTGGCTGCAACTGCGGCCAAACCGCATGATTCAGCGCAAATTCAATGCGCCAGCCCCACAATGCGACTCATTCGCAGGCTTGCGGCCTGCACCTGCCCGGTTATTATTCCACGCATGTCGATCCGCACAAACTTTCTAAGGCTCGGCCTTGCCCTGTTTCTGGCGGCGGGATCGGTACATGCCGAGATGAGCCTGCAGCAGGCGATCGAAAAAGTGCAACGCGATACCGGCGGCAAGGTGTTGTCGGCCGAACCTATCCAGGTGGGCAAGAAAAAGATTTATCGTATCAAGGTGCTCACGCGCGATGGACAGGTGCGCGTGATACAAGTCACAGCCGACGACAATTAGAATCAAGGATACTGCATGCGCATACTGCTGGTTGAAGACGAAGCGCCGTTGCGCGAAACCCTGGCCGCGCGACTGAAGCGCGAGGGTTTCGCGGTGGATGCCGCAGCCGATGGCGATGAAGGCCTGTACATGGGCCGCGAGGTGCCGTTCGATGTCGCGATCATCGATCTGGGTTTGCCCAAACTTTCCGGCATGGATCTGGTCAAGGCGCTGCGCGATGAAGGCAAGCGTTATCCGATCCTGATCCTGACCGCACGCACGAGCTGGCAGGACAAGGTGCAGGCGCTCAAGTTCGGTGCCGACGATTATCTGGTCAAGCCGTTTCATGTCGAAGAACTGCTCGCGCGCTTGAATGCGCTGGTGCGACGTGCCAGCGGCTGGACCAAACCGATGCTCGAATGCGGGCCAATCGCGCTCGACACAACGGCGCAAACCGTCAGCGTCAACAAGCACGGCGTCGATCTCACGAGCTACGAATACAAGGTACTCGAATATCTGATGCTGCACGCTGGCGAGCTCGTGTCCAAGGCTGACCTGACCGAGCATATCTACCAGCAGGATTTTGATCGTGACTCCAATGTGCTCGAAGTTTTCATCGGCCGTCTGCGCAAGAAACTCGATCCGGAAAACCTGCTCAAGCCGATCGAAACCGTGCGTGGCCGCGGTTATCGTTTTTCGATTCCGCGCTTGGACGGCGATGAGTAAGTTTGCGATGGATAATTCGCGACTCTTGAGTCGCGGCGAATAGGTCGCGACGAGGCCGATTCGACATGGCGCGCCGTCGCCCGTTATCGCTGCAAGCGCGCTCGCTGTTCGCTGCCAGTGTGGCGCTTGTGGCATTTCTCGGCTTGACCGGTTTTGCGCTCGACGAGGCCATCTACAATGCCTTGCGCAGCGCGCTGCAGGAGCGCCTGCAAACCTATCTGTACGGTTATCTGGCAGCATCGGAAATGAACCGCTCCGGCCAGTTGCAGCCGGCTGAAGAACTGCCGCCCGATCCGCGTTTCAATCGCCCCGCCTCGGGTTTGTATGCGGGAGTCAGCGGCGAAAAAAATTCATGGCGCTCGCGTTCGGCGATCGGCAAAAATCTGCCGTTCGATAACGTCCTGCCACCGAGCAACGAGATCAAGTTCAGCGGCCCGGTGGATACCGGCAGCGGGCCGATTTATCTGGTCAGCCTCGGCGTGAACTGGGAAGTGCCGAATCGCCGCAACAAGGTGCCGCTGACATTTCATGTCGCCGAAGATGCGAGCGTGCTCGACGCGGAATTGTCGGCGTTTCGCCGCACCTTGCTGGTCTATCTCGGCGGGCTCGGGCTGCTGCTGCTTCTGTTGCAGTTGCTTGTGCTGCGCTGGAGCCTGTTGCCGCTGCGGCGTGTATCCAGCGATCTGACCAAGGTCGAGCGCGGCGAAACCGAACGCTTGTCCGGCCGTTATCCGCTCGAACTCACCGGCCTCACGACCAGCGTGAACGGCCTGATCGAAAGCGAGCGCGATCATCTCAAGCGCTATCGCAATACGCTGTCCGATCTCGCGCACAGCTTGAAGACGCCGCTTGCGGTCACGCGCAACCAGCTCGAATCCGAACCCGACGGCGATGCATTGCGCGGCGCGATGATGGAGCAGGTGCGGCGCATGGATCAGATCGTGGCCTACCAACTTTCACGCGCCGCGACGTCGGGCCAGCACACGTTTGCCACGCCGGTGGCGATCGAGCAGCATGCCGAAGAAATCGTCATGAGCCTGGAAAAAGTCTACGCGACGAAAAATATCTTGTGCGAGTTCGATATCGACGCCAAGGCGCGTTTTTATGGCGAGCAAGGTGATCTGCTGGAGCTGCTTGGCAACCTGCTTGAGAATGCGTTCAAGTGGGCGAAACATCGCGTGCTGCTGACGGTGAAAAGTATCAGCGCCACTGAGGCGCACCGCAGCGGTCTGCTGCTGTGTGTCGAAGACGATGGCCCCGGCATTCCGCCCGATCAGATCGATTATCTTTTGCAGCGTGGCGTGCGTGGCGATGAGCGTGTGCAGGGCCATGGCATCGGCCTGTCGATCGTGCAGGATATCCTCAAGGCCTATCGCGGCGAACTGAAAGTTACGCAATCCGAAATGCTTGGCGGCGCGGCGTTTCAGATTCGCATCGATCGCACCTGAGTTGCAC
>JAYVTP010000490.1:0-1981 GCA_043788685.1 Pseudolysobacter sp.
CAGAAAATTTGATTTCATCTGGGTCGCCTCACTTTTTTCGCATCTGCCGGAAACCTTGTTCGATACGTGGCTGGCGCGATTGATCGATATGCTCACGCCGAAAGGCGTGCTGTGTTTCAGCGTACGCGACAGCAGTCTGCTGGCGGGAAATACACGTATGCCGGAATCAGGAATCGTCTATGAGACACGCAGTGAAAATGCCGATCTCGACACCGATATCTACGGCACGGCGTATGCCAGCGAAAGGTTTGTCGCGCAGTCATTGCACCGCGCGCTGGGCCACGAGCAAGCGTACTTCCGCCTGCGCAAGGCATTGGCGCAGGAACAGGATTTGTACATTGTCGGGAAAGATCCGACGCGAGATCTTTCCGGTCTGCGCGAGTTTCGTCGTGGTGCGTGGGGTTGGGTCGACGTGCGAACGCTTTCATCATCCGGTGAATTGCGTTTGCAGGGCTGGGCCGGCTCGCTCGATGATGGCGCTCTGGATAGCGTCGAGATTATCGTCAACGGCACACGGCATCGTTGTCCGATCGATGTAGTTCGCGAAGACGTCAGCGAAGCATTCGCCGACGATCGCCTGAAAAAATCAGGCTGGGATTTTCGCTGCGAACTCGGCGCCGAGACAAAACAAGCCTGGCTGCAAGTCACCGCACAAACCGCGCGCGGCGAACGCGCGTTGTTGTATGTCGGCGCGATCAGCGTTGGCGATTAGCCATCTTGCGCCAGGAAGCGCTATGACGCTTGCAATAAGCCCGTGCGGCGCCCACATGCTTTCAATGTAAACCAGTCAGTACCAGCCCGGTCTGGTTGGCATCTTCAAAGGAGAATCGCATGTTGGGTATAGGTGCTTTCAAACAACGCATGCCGTCGGCGGAAAACGCCTTGCCGGGGCGTGATGTCGCGATGCCGGTGATCAATCGCCATTTCATCAGCGGGCGGCCGATTCAAGGCGAGTTTCCGGGCCTCAAGCGTGTGCAGTTCGGCATGGGTTGCTTCTGGGGTGTGGAACGCAAATTCTGGGATCTCCCGGGCGTGTTCACCACGGCGGTGGGGTACGCGGGCGGCATCACGCGCAACCCGACGTATGAGGAAGTCTGCAGTGGCCAGACCGGGCACAACGAAGTCGTGCTGGTGGTCTACGATCCGGCCGTTGTCACGTTCGAAGCGTTACTGAAAACCTTTTGGGAAAACCACGATCCGACCCAAGGGATGGCGCAAGGCAACGATCGTGGCACGCAGTATCGCTCGGGCATTTATTGCTACGACGATGCGCAGCGTATCGCCGCTGAGGCTTCACGACATGATTTCCAAACCGCGCTGAATCGTTCGGGCTTTGGTGCCATCACCACCGAAATCGAACCGGCTGGGCCGTTCTATTACGCCGAGGATTATCACCAGCAATACCTCGCCAAGAATCCGAATGGCTATTGCGGCATTGGTGGCACCGGTGTGGTTTGTCCGATCGGAATCGCGCAAACGGCCTGATACAAATCCCTTCCGCTGCGAGGCGAATTTGTATCTCGCAGCGGCGACCGACTATTGCGTTACCGCCGAATCGTAGAACTTTGCCAGGTCGATCTTGAACTGCTTCAACGCATCGACATTCAGATACACCATGTGGCCCGACGGGTAATACGTGAAGCTCAGATTTCGGCGCAGATCGGGTTCGAGCTGCATGTGCGCAAGATCGAATTCGGTCGAGAAAAACGGCGTCGCCAGATCGAAATAACCATTCGCCGACAGCACCTTCAGATGTGGATTCTCGCGCATCGCCTGGCCCAGATCGCCGGCGGTGTAGGCCATCAATAATGGACGCTCGCTGTCGGGCGCCTTGTGGTGCCAATCCCAGACCTTGCCGATCTCACCGTTGGTCGGCAAATAAGCGAGTTCGGTGGTGTATTTGAGCTGGGTGCCGAGATAGTCGTGGAACGCACCGACCATCGCGCCGGCCATGCCGGTGTCGGAGGCGTCGTATTCCGGA
>JAYVTP010000491.1:0-3540 GCA_043788685.1 Pseudolysobacter sp.
TTTTATGCTAGCACACGAATAGGCTGGGCTAGCTGAACCACCTCGGCGGTCAATGCCATTGCGGTCAACTCGCATCAGGGCGTTTTGCAGGTAGCGCTCAATCCCGTACAGGGAGGAGATAACCGCTTCTCGCTTGACAATGCATTTAATAGCGGTGGCATATCGTTAGGGTGTCAACGCGGCAAGCGTCTACCTTACTGCTGGTACCAACCGCATCGAATTCTATTTTCAAGAAATAATGCTGCTCGTCTAATCGCAACAATCATTTCGGCAACCCGATACCCCACCATCGATTTTGCTGAGCAGGTATTTCGGTCGCGCCGGTTTCGGCTCGATCTTGGCGCGCAGTTTTTATTCGATCGGCGCGAGATGGATATCGACGCCATCGCGCTGAATGAGTCGCGCGGCCACATCGATCACGAGGTCGCCGATTTCGATTGCAGCAATATTCGACATGAAGTCGGTCTACCGCAGCAACGTCTGTAATCTTGAACTAATCCCCGGTTGCTGTTAAGCGTGCCACGCACGCGGATCCATCAATCCTGCGAGTTTATTCTGGGGAATAATCATGTTGGCTATTCGGTTCTTGAAAATCGCTGCGTTGTATCTGGTCGCGGGAATGACCTTGGGCGAGTACATGGGCGCGACCGAAAACCTTACGCTCGCGCCCGTGCATGCACATTTGAATCTGCTGGGTTTCGTGCTTCCGACCTTGGTTGGACTGATCGGACTGGCTCGCCCCGCTGTGCTGGAAACACGATTGGCCACGGTATTTTTCTGGCTTTATCAAATCACCGTGCCGGTATCGATGCTCGCACTCGCGTGGATGTTGACAGGGCACCAAGCGATCGCGCCAGTGCTCGGAATTTTCAGCGGCGGCATGTGGCTGGCGGGCGTGATGTATGCGATCAATTTGTGGATGACGCTTTCGCCTTCGCCACGCAGCGTCAGGTGAAACTGCAGCGCACCGGTTAGCGCAAAAGTTGGCGGAATTCGCAACCGTGCCTCAGAGCGCTGGCGCATCTTCGGCAAACCGATAACCCACACCGATTTCGGTAAGCAGGTATTTCGGGCGCGCGGGTTCGGGTTCGATTTTCGCGCGCAATGCACGCATGTAGATGCGCAGGTATTGTGGCGATTCAACATGCGCCGCGCCCCACACTTCGCGCAGCAACTGGCGGTGCGTGACCACCTTGCCGCGATGTTGCACCATCACGCCGAGCAGTTTGTATTCGATCGGTGTGAGATGGATATCGACGCCATCGCGCTGAATGCGTCGCGCGGCCAGATCGATCACAAGGTTGGCGATTTCGATGCGTGTTTCGACCTGGCCGCTGTGGCGCGCAATCTGGTGACGCTGCGCCACACGCAGTCGCGCGAGCAATTCGCCGATGCCGAACGGTTTGCTGACGTAATCGTCCGCGCCGATATCGAGCGCGGCGACCTTGTCGGATTCCTGGCTGCGCGCCGAGAGTACGATCACCGGGCGTTGATACCATTCGCGCAATCGGCGGATGACTTCGAGCCCGGAAATATCCGGCAAGCCGAGATCGACGATCACGATTTCCGGCTGGCGCATGGCCGCGAGTTGCAAGCCTTCGGCGCCATTACTCGCGATCAACAAGGCAAAGCCGTTGGCTTCCAGCGCGGTGGCGAGAAACCGCTGAATCTGCGGATCGTCCTCGATCAGCAACAATGCGCATTTTGGCTCACTCATGGGCGACATTATTGCTCGACTCGTACTGATCAGCGGTGTCGCTCGGTGATGACATTGACCCATCCAGCCGATCCTGCGATGTCGGCGCGGGCGTGATGCTTAGCGGCAACGTAAATCGAAACTCCGCCCCGCCATCGCTACGGTTGTGCGCGCTGATGGTTCCCCCATGCGCCTGCACGATGTATTTGCAAATCGTCAGGCCAAGACCGAAGCCACTTTGCGGACCTTCATCATTGACGCGATGAAATTTTTCGAAGACGCGTATCTCCTCGCCTTCCGGCAATCCATCGCCGTGATCGCGCACGCGCACAGCAAGCGCGCCAGCGGCAACGTCGGCGCCAATCTCGATCGCGGTCTGCGGCGGTGTGTGTTTGATCGCGTTCTCGATCAGGTTGACCAGCACCTGTTCGATCAATACTTCATCGCACGAAACCAGCGGTAAATTCTCCGGCAGATCAAGGCGCACCTTGCGATCCATCAAGGCCGTTTGCAGACGCGTGAGTACCGCGCCGATCATTTCATCGAGCGCCATCCAGTCGCGCGTCAGCGAAATTTTCCCTGAACTCAAACGTGTCAGGTCGAGCAAATTGCCGACCAGACGATTCATGCGTCGCGCTTCGCCGAGCAAGGTTTGCAACAGCGTGTGCTTGCTAGCCTCATCGAGCTGGCCCGGCGCGCTTTCGAGCAAGGTCGAGGCCGAGCCGATAATGCTCGCCAGCGGCGTACGGAAGTCGTGCGAGATCGAACTCAGCAACACATTGCGCAGGCGCTCGGATTCCACTTCAAGGCCCGACGCATGACCGGCATCTGCGAGCTGCACGCGCTCCGCCGCAACCGCTGCTTGGCTGACGAAGGATTCAAGCAGATGGCGTTGCTCCGGTACTTCGAGTTGCTGCGCCACTTGCGGTCGCAACGCGAGCACCCCCAAGCTGCGCTTCAGCGCCGCCAGCGGTAGATAGATCGCATCCGCACTCGCCAGCGTATCGGTGTGCATACCAGCGGGCTCGCGATGATCGTGCGCCCATTGCGCGATGCCGAGCTCGTTGCCAGGCACCGGATAACGCTCGACTGTTGCCGACACGCGCGCCTGGCCGCGACGACAAAAATTGGTCGGGTCCTGGATGCGCTCGTCGCCATCCGGCAGTAGCACTGCAACCTCGCCATCGATGCTGGCAAGCACGTGCCGACACAGGATTTCGCTGATGCTCGACACATCTCGCGCGCGCGCGAGTTCGCGGCTGAGTTCGTACAGTTCGGCGGTGCGCCGCTCGCGATGGCGCGCGATGCTGGCCTGGCGCCGGCCTTGCGCGGTGAGGTTGCTGATCACCAGACCGACCACTAGCATCACCGCAAATGTGATCACGTATTCGCTGTCGGATACCGCAAACGAAAAATACGGGGGCACGAACAGGAAATCGAACAGCAACACCCCAAGCATGGTGGCCATCACCGCCGGCCCGCGGCCGATGCGCGCGGCGACGATGACGGTGGCGAGCAGATACACCATGCCGAGATTGGTCGATTCAAAATGTCCGACCATGAGCGAACAGATCGCCGTCGCCAGCGCGACCACAATTAGCCCGCGCGCATACGCCGGCCAGCGACTCGATCGTGTGGTCGAGCGCGGCGGCACCGGCGATTGTTCGCCCGGTTCGCCGCTGATCACGTAGACATCAATATGCCCACTCTCACGCACCAGCTCATCCACCAGCGTCGTGCTGAATCGATCGCGCCAGCGCGCACGCAACGGTTTGCCGACGATGATCTTGCTGACGTTGCGCTGCCGCGCGTACGCAATCAATTCAGCCGCAACACTTTCGCCG
>JAYVTP010000492.1:0-6049 GCA_043788685.1 Pseudolysobacter sp.
GGATTGTCATTGCGCTCGCGTTCAACACGCATCGCGCTGAGTTTGCCGACGGGAAGATCCAGCGTTTCGGTGGCCTTGATCGCATAAACCTTGTCGGCCACCGCATCGCTGTCGAGCACCGGATAACTCAAGGTCTTGCTGCCGCGCTTCAAATCGGCAGCCACGGACAGCACCGCAAGATTGCGATCCACGCTGCCGGGTTTCAACGCCACCGTCCATTCCTGACTGCCATCGTGCGACGCCGCGCTGTTTTTGCTCCAGTCGAACACGATGCCGCGCTGTCGGGTTTTGATCGCCGATTTTTGCGTGTATTGGTATTGCAGGCTTTCGGGCAGGCCGTTGCGCCAGTGGAACGTCGAGACTTCGCGCACATCCAGGCCGGCCAGCGCGGCCATGCCTGACGTGCCTTTGGTCTGGTTGATGAATTCCCAGTTGTCGCCTTGGGCGTGATGCAGGTCGAGCGTCGCCTTGCCCGTCGTCTTGCCGTTGCGCAGCACGTCGTACTCGGCATGGAACGCCGGCAACGGCGCAGTTTCGGCAGCGCTCGCGAGACTGCAGATGAACATCAGTGCGGCGGCGAGAAAAATTGAAAAACGCGTCATGGTGGTGATTCCGAACAAGTCTCGTCGGAGTCTGCCGGATTTTTGCTGAACGCAAGTCGTCTTCGCTCGTCGTGCTTTGGCTCGTCACTCCAGCGCAGGCTGGAATCCATCTTGATCCGGTATGAAAGTCAAAATGGATTCCAGCCTGCGCTGGAATGACGGCTCTTTTTTATTTTGCGCCATGTCGCGCGCGCGATTCAGTGCGGCGCGAGTTTTCCATCAACGCCAAGCTGCAGTGGTGCATCGAGAGCTTGACCATCGAAGCGCCAGTCATCCGCCGCCAATTGAATGCGATTGTTTGCGATCAGCGCGATACACGCGCACAGCAGGCGATGTTCCAGCGGCAGCAATCTGGATGCCAATGTTTCGGCGTCGTCGCCAGCTTGAATCGCAATTTGCACCTGCGCGATCACCGGCCCCGCGTCCAGCGTCGGCGTCACGATATGCACGCTGCTGCCATGCAGCGCATCACCCGCGTCGAGTGCTCGCTGGTAGGTATGCAGACCCGGATATTTCGGCAGCAAAGAGGGATGGATATTGATCATGCGCCCGGCAAACGCGCTGACCACGTCCGGATCGAGAATGCGCATGAAGCCCGCGAGCACGATCAGCCGTGGCGAAAATTCCGTGATGCGCGCGAAGAAATCTCGATCGAAACTCGCGCGATCCGCATAGTCGCGCGCACTCAGCGCGACAGTCGGAATACCGGCGTCGCGCGCACGCTGCAAGGCTTGGCATTTCGGTTTGTCGGACAGCACGCCCCGGATTTCCACGGACAACAAACCGGCGTCGCGCGCATCGATCAGCGCCTGCAGGTTCGAGCCACGGCCGGAGACGAGTACGACAATCGGCAGCAGGTTGTGGCGGACGTGTTCAGCCGATGCGGACACGCTCATCGCCCGCTGCTTTTTCGATAGCGCCAATCTGCCACGCTCTGAGCTGCAGTGATTTGAGTGCCGCGATCGTCGCGTCGAACTGTGTCTGCGCCACGATCAAGGTGTAACCGATGCCGCAATTGAACGTGCGCCACATTTCGTCATTGGCGACATTGCCTTCGCGTTGCAGCCAGTCGAATATCAATGGCATACGCCAACTCTTCGCATCGAGCGAAATACCCAGACCCTCGGGCACGACGCGGATGATATTTTCCTTGAGCCCGCCGCCGGTGATATGCGCCATGCCGTGCACCGGCTGCGCCTTGAGCAATTCGAGGATCGGCTTGACGTAGATCGTGGTCGGCGCCATCAACGCATCGGCTAGCGTGATTCCGCCGAGATCGAGATCAAACGGACTGCCCGCACGCTCGACAATACGCCGGATCAGCGAGTAGCCGTTCGAGTGCGCGCCGCTCGATGCGATGCCGATGATCGTATCGCCCGCCTGAATTTTGCTGCCATCGATCAGCGCGGATTTTTCGACCGCGCCGACGCAGAATCCGGCCAGATCGTATTCGCCCGGCGGATACATGTCCGGCATCTCGGCGGTCTCGCCACCGATCAGTGCGCAACCTGCGAGCTCGCAGCCTTTTGCGATGCCACCGACTACCGCCACCGTGGTATCGACATCGAGTTTGCCAGTCGCGAAATAGTCGAGGAAGAACAGCGATTCCGCACCTTGCACGAGCACGTCGTTGACGCACATGCCGACCAGATCGATGCCGATCGTGTCGTGACGATTGAGGATCTGCGCGAGCTTGAGTTTGGTACCGACGCCGTCGGTGCCCGAAACTAGTACCGGTTCCTTGTAGCGCCCGGCCAGTTCGAACAGCGCACCGAAGCCGCCGAGGCCGGACATCACTTCGGGGCGGAAGGTGCGCGCGACCAGTGGTTTGATGCGCGCGACCACGGCATTGCCGGCGTCGATATCCACGCCGGCGGCGCGATAGGTGAGGGCTTCCTTCTGTGTGGACATGCGGCGCCATCGGCTGGGATTCGGGGCGCAGATGATAGCAGGGAAGCCGCCGCGAGAGCTCGGTCGGCGCGATATGTACAAAGCCCGCACGACTTGCAGCAAAGCAGCTTGCAACGTGTTTGATGGACGCGCAGCAGCGGATTGGGCAGACTGATCACCCTTTATCCTCTCTGTCGAGATCGGGAACCGATCGTGAATCGTGCCTTTGTCCGCGTGTTTGCCGCACTCTTTTTAATGATCGGCTTGTTGCCGATTCCATCACGCGTATTTGCCGCGGGCGATCCGACCTACAGCGCCGATGTGTCGGTCAACAGCCAGTCGGATGACGATCGGATTGCGGGATTGCGTATCGCCCTGGGCCAGGTGCTGGCGCGGTTGACCGGCGATGCTGGCGTGGCGACCCGCGCCGATGTGCTGAAGGCCTCGGCGCAGGCGTCGAATTTCGTGCAGCAATATCAGTACGTGCGCAGCGCCGATACCGGCGCGAATGTTTCTTCGTCACATCTGTCGTTGAGTGCGCAGTTCGATCCGGCGGCGGTAGACGATCTGCTGCGCCGGCTGCATCTTGGCGGGCACGAAAACGAAACCGGCAATGCGGCGCCGGAGCAAGGCGGCATCGTGCGCGTATGGATCAGCGGCATGCGCTCGGCGGCAGATTATTCGCGTGTCATGGCAGCACTGCTCGGTAGCGACAACGTACTCGCAGCGGTGCCCGAGCGCGCGCACGACGATGGCATGCTGGTCGTGCTCAAGTTGCGCAGCGGTATGCAGCGCTTGCTCGAAAATCTCGCGGCGGCGCAGACGCTGAGTCCGCTGTCAGATGCGAAAGTGATGAATGGCGTGGATCTGCAATTGCTGTTCCGTCCGTAGCGCCACAGGGAAAGTGCACCCACAATTTCAGGCTGAATTTTCGATGTCGAGTTTCATCGCGCAATGATGCGCCACCTGCCGAATTTGCTGACCGTGCTGCGCATGCTGCTGGTGCTGCCGCTGGCGTGGCTGATTCGCGAGCGGCAGTACGACAGTGCGCTGATCGTTGCCGCGATCGCCGGTTTCAGCGATGCGCTGGATGGTTTCCTGGCGAAGCGTTACGGCTGGCAAAGCTGGATCGGCGGCTTGCTCGATCCGATTGCCGACAAGCTGCTGTTGATCGTGTCGTTCGTAGCACTCGGCCTGACCGGCGCGCATCCGTTGTGGCTGACATGGCTGGTGATCGGTCGCGATCTGCTAATCGTTGCCGGTGCGCTGCTGTATCACACCTTGATCGGGCGGCTCAGCGCCGAGCCGACCACGTTGAGCAAGTTCACCACCGTGCTGCAAATCGGTTATGTGCTGCTGCAACTTGTGCATCTGAGTAGCTGGATCGAGGTGCCGAATATCGTGCTGAGCGTGGCTATCTGGCTGGTCGCCGTGGCCACGTTAGCGAGCGGTCTGGACTATGTCATTACCTGGTCTCGCCGCGCCGTGCATGTGCGCCAGAATGCTTCTGGAAAAAAATGAATACGATGACTTCCCATTCGACAACGCGCTGGCAGATTTTGGCACTTGGCATCGGCATTCTTGTCGTGCTGTATTTGCTCGGCCCGGCGCTGACGCCGTTCGTGATCGCCGCGATCTTCGCTTATCTGTTCAATCCGTTCGTGCATTTGTTGCAGCGCTGGCGTGTGCCGCGCAGCCTTGCAGTGAGCATCGTGTTCGCGCTGATGGTGTTGCTGGTGGTGGCGATCCTGCTCGTGCTGGTGCCGTTCATGCAGAAACAGATCGTCAATTTTTATACGCAGTTGCCGCGCTGGATCGACTGGGTGCACAAGAACGCCGCGCCGTGGTTGCAGGAGCATTTTGATGTGAGTCTGGATTGGCCCGACAGCCAGCAACTGGTCGACATGCTCAAGGAGCATCTGAGCCAGGCCGGCGGCATCGCTGCGGTGGTGGTCGCCAAGGTTTCCAAATCCGGTTTTGCGCTGCTCGGCTGGATCGCCGACCTCGTGATCATTCCGGTCGTGGCGTTTTATCTGATGCGCGATTGGGACGAACTGATCGCCCGCATTCGCGAGTTGATTCCGCGCTCGATCGAGCCGGTCGTGTCGCAGCTTGCGCGCGATTCCGATGATGTCCTCAGTGCATTCATGCGCGGCCAGCTCAGCGTGATGGTCGCGCTCGGTCTGATTTACGCACTCGGCTTGACACTGGTCGGCATCGACGTTGGTCCGCTGATCGGTGCGATCGCCGGCCTGATCAGTTTTGTGCCTTATCTCGGCAGTATCGTCGGCTTGGTCATGGGCGTGATTGCCGCACTCGTGCAATTTCCTGGGGATTGGTCGCATGTGTTGCTGGTCGCCGGCGTTTTCGCGGCCGGCAATCTGCTCGAAAGTTATGTGCTGGTGCCGCGCCTGATCGGCCACAAGATCGGGCTGCATCCGGTTGCGGTGATTTTTGCGATTCTCGCCGGTGGTCAGTTGTTCGGTTTCGTCGGCGTGCTGCTGGCGCTGCCGGTGGCATCCGTGGTGATGGTGTTGTTGCGTTATCTGCACCAGCGTTATCGCGCCAGCGAGCTGTATCGTGTTGAAACTCCGGGCGAGGAAGAAGTTGGTATTGTCGTGGTCGAATCGATGGCCCACGCCGTCTCGGCCGAGCATTTCGCAGGCACTGGATGAGCATGCAAAATTCTCACGCGTCGGCGCAGTTGCCATTGAATTTGCGCTGGCCCGCGCAACAGCGTTTCGAACAATTTGTCCCAGGTGAAAATGCGGCCACGCTGGATCTGCTGGGTCGCACCGCGCAGGCGGAAATCTTGTCGTGGGCATTTCTCGCGGGCACGGCCAGCACCGGTAAAACCCATTTGCTGATCGCCGCCTGCGCCGCGGCCGAAGCGGTCGGGCACCGCGCGCAATATCTCGCGCTGGCGCGCTTGCCGACACCCGATGCGAATGCCATTCGCGCGTTCGGCGGCAGCGATCTTTTGTGCATCGACGATGTCCACGCGATTGCCGGCCAGCGCGAGGCCGAACATGCGTTGTTCGATCTATACAATCGCTGCCGCGCCGAACAGGCCACGCTGATATTCGCCGCCAATGCCGGGCCGGCGCAGATCGGCCTGCAACTGCCGGATCTGGTTTCGCGCTTGTCGAGCTGCACTCAAGCGTTGCTGAAACCGTTGTGGGCTGAGGATCGCCGCGAAGTCCTGCGCCAGCGTGCCGCCACGCGTGGGCTGACGCTGGAAGATACCGTGCTCGATTATCTGTTCGTACACCATGCGCGCGATCTCGGCAGCCTGACGATATTGCTTGATCGACTCGATCGTGAATCGCTCGCGGCACAACGTCGCATCACCTTGCCGTTTCTGCGCAAGCTGCTGGAGCACGATCCGGCGCCACGGTGATCGCTGCGGCTCACCCTTGGCGGAATGCAAAAACGCTGATCTGCGATTTGTAAGAGTTGATCCACGCTCAGGAATCTTCCCAGGTTGTAGTCGAAGATGCGGCCCTTCATGTGGATCAGCTGCACCGTGTCGGCGTGCTCGTGACCGGTGAAGCCGA
>JAYVTP010000493.1:0-3649 GCA_043788685.1 Pseudolysobacter sp.
TGGTGCGGATCGAACACAGATAGCGGCCCTCATCAAGCAGGATCGCGTAGACCTGTGCCGGCGGGTAGTCGACGAAGCGTGGACTCATCAGCGTATCGAGCACGATCGCGCGTTCGGCGTCGGCCAGTTGCAACGGCGGTCTTGGCCTGACTGGCTTGGACACCTTGGGGCGGTGCTGCCGATACCAGGTAGCCCTTGCCACGCCAAGGCCCGTGCAAGCCTTCGCTGTGCCGACGACAGCGGACAATACCGTGGCCGCACTCATGGCAATTCCTCGCTGCTCGGCAGACCCAGCAGCGCACACAACTTTTTTTGCGCCTCGATAATGGCCTCCGCTTGTGCCAGGCGTTTGCGCGAACGCGCCAATTCGCGCTCGAGCTTCTCGATGCGCAACCGTTCCGGACGCGCCGCATCGGGCTTGCGCCCACGTGTGGGTTCGGCGGTCGCGGCATCGTGCGTCGCGAGCATGTGTCGCCAGTGGCTCAAATGCGACGAATACAAACCTTCCCGCCGCAACAGCGCGCCGATCTCGCCCGGCGGCAAGCTCGACGCCAACGTCACGATCTTGCGCTTGTACGCCAACGTAAAGCGGCGCCGGCTGGCTGCGCGAACCACCTCGCGGGAATCCAGCAACGAACTCGCCAGCTGACTCACTTGCGGCAAATCAATTGAAGAAGAAACGGCAGAGCTACGTGTGTCCGTGAGTGAAGACTACCTTCAGTAATTAGGAAGAGGTAGCTGTCTCACGTCACATTGGCACGGGGGGCGATAAGCTGGACCACATTGAACGTTCGCACGAAGTTCTGTCCTCTCAAATCCAGTTGCACAATTTCGGCTGATTTTCGTACTGCCTATCATTTCAGCCGTTAAAATCATTCGTGACAATTATGCGGCCCGATTCTGACTCAAACGTGGCGATCCTGTGCAGTGGGCCACTCCATATCCTCACCTTACGTTCCCGAGACATTGATACTCTCGAACGAGTTGGAGAATATACGGTCATTCGTCAGACTGGCGCAGTTGCTGATTTGGGATGTAGTGCCGGTGACCCGATTGGTCGCGGTGGCAGTGACATTCGACGGTGATCGATTGATCCCGACCACCGGCAATTGCGCGCTGAAACCTTGCGTCAGCATTCCTGAGCCGGGTAGAACCACCGAATACGTCTGGATCGGCACCTCCGCCGGCCCATAGCCGCTAGCATCGCAGGAGTTGTCATTATTCGCGTAAAAGTCGATGCGATACGGGTCGCCGCCGTTACCGGTGACCAAAAAATTCAGCATGAATGTCTGTAAGCCGAGCATATAGCTCTGGACGATGGTAAGCGCATCGCCCCCGCTGCCGACAGCCGAACCCGAAGGCCCAAAATCAATCGCTAGAGCGCCACCGACGCTACTTGAGCCACCACTACCCGAGCCGTTCAATCCGATGTAGTTGCTCAAAACCGTGTTGCCGACACCGGCACCGGTTTTCAGCCACACGCCAGGGCCTTTGTTGTTTTTGATCACATTGCTGAGGCCTACCTGATACGCGGTCTTGTCGAAAGCGCCAATCGCGTTGTCTGCCGAACCGCTCGACAAGACGATGCCGCTCCCACCATTGCTCAAGGTCGATACGTAGGAAAACCCGGCTTGCGGCAACGTACCGATATCGTTGTCATGCAGCCAGTTCGAGTTTGCGCCAACCAAGCTGATGCCATCCAACATACTGGCCACGATAGCGTTATCGTAGATTTCATTGCGGGTGGAGTTTTGCAGCATCAATCCGGTTCCCTGATTCGAGACCGCGGCATGGTGCTGGTCCATGCCGATCAGGTTGCCGACCACCACGTTGCCGAGATGCCCGTTGGTTGAGGCGCTGATCGTGATCGCGGCCTTGGTCGCATCGCTCATCTTGCCAAGCAGGTTGAGGTCCGCCGTGGCCGTGCCGCCGAGCGTGTTGAAGATTGCGCCACCGCCGACCAGCACACCGGCGGCGTTGGAAAAAACAAAGGGATTGCTGTTAGTCTCGATGCCGAAACTGTTGCCATGTATCCAGTGGAACGCGCCCTGCGATAGCGACACCGTCGCCGCGGTAAAACCTTCAAAGGTGATGCCACGGACCTCGAGTTGCGCGCCGAAATTGGTCGGTCCTACGACGAATGCCGAGGAAACATTGCCACCGATATTGCCTTCGATGATGACACACAACGTTGGATTGAACGGAGCGCCACTCTCGAAGCTGATCGTATTCGCCGCAGCCCCCGGCTGGCTGAAGCCGTCCACGGTGATCGAGTTATCGATAGCCGGCAGCGGCGAATTTAGCACGATAAGTTGGGGTCCACAGCTAGCACTGAGATGAAATGCAATCAGCGATGGGCCCGTGGCATTCGCCCGCGTGATCGCTTCGCGTAACGTGCATTTCTGTGAACCAGTATTGCAATTGACTGTGGCGTCCGTCGCGTGACTACTGTCTGCCGAACTCGTCACCAACCAATATGCCTGGTCGGAGGTATTGCTCTCAAACGCACCACGATCGGGATTGCTGCCAACCCAGCGCGTATTGCCATCCAAATCCTGCGGAGGGATCACGGCGGCATACGCGGCGCCCGAATTGATCGAGCCTGAACCGGAGCTCAGGTGAAAGGTCGTGGTGTCGTAGCCGGGATTGACACCCGGAAACGCATAGCCATGATTACTGATATTGCCGCTGCCGGACGTCGTGGACGTGCCGTAGGTATCGGCGTGCAATTCGACGACAGAACCCACGGCATCGAGATCGGAGGAGCTGTTGGCGTAGAGGATATTGTTGAACAATTGTAGGTAGGCTCCGGACTGCTCCAGAGCCAACCCTTCGCCCGTGTTGTTGACAATGGTGTTGTTGACAATACGCCACGGCGCGGTGTTGTTAGCGGCAGACAGCAGGTAGGTCGTATACGCGCTGATATTCTGATCAAGCAGATTATTGGTGAAATTCAGCACGCCTGCCGTGTGCAGCTCCACGACCGTCCGCGAAGCGCTGACGTCGTGCACCCAGTTGTAGCGGAACACGATTCCGCCGGTGTAGCCGTCAAAATCATCGTGCGTGACGTATAGCCCTGTGCCTAAGCTGCCGTTACCGGTGGACTGCAGGTTCCTGATTTCAAATCCCTCGAAGGTGAGCATTCCGTAAGGCGCGTTGCCTGGATTGTCATGCTGCAGGCTCAATACAATGGTCGCCCCGTTCAGCGATTGGCCATCCAGTACGGTGTTGGTGGTTGGCGTATTCGGGCTAGCGGTAATGAATCGTTGCTGGCAATTCGTGCTGTGAACATAACCGCCCAGCAACGAAATATCTTGGCCCGGGGCAAACTTGTAGAGCCAGCCGGTTGGCGGAACAATATACGTGCCCTGCTCGACTTCGATGGTCGCACTGATACCGCTGCTGGCGGCGGTGGCCAATGCCTGCGCCAGCCCCGCGCTGTCGTTGTGATGCACGCATATCGGTGCAATCGCATGCGCCTGTTGTTGCGGCAGCAAACCGAACCCGATACAAAAAGCCATAACCCACGCCAGAAATTTCATCGATGCCGCTCCAGTCTTCTCGCACAAATGTGTGATGACTGTATTAACGTCGATGAAATTGCAAACCGAACAACGCGTGAGAACTTGTTCGATGCGATCGCGGATGG
>JAYVTP010000494.1:0-4487 GCA_043788685.1 Pseudolysobacter sp.
TCCATATCGGCCAGATGACCTCGCTTGACGGCATCGCCAATGTCTATGCCGGCATCACCACGAACGCGGCGAAAATCCTGCATCTGGACGGTTATGGCATTGCGCCTGGTTGCCGCGCCGATCTTGTCGTGTTGCAGGCGGCGGATACGTTCGAGGCGATTCGCCTGCGTGCTGCACGCTTGCTGGTATTGCGCGGCGGCCGTGTGCTTGCGCGCAGCGCACCGCGACACAGCGAGTTGTCGTTGCCGGATCGACCGAGCGATCTGAGTCTGGAATTTGCGCCGGGCAGCCTCTGAAAGCGCGCATCGGCACATTATACTTTTTAGGTTTTGCTGAAGCTCAGGGTGTCTTGACGCGCAACGTGAACAATCCGGCCAGGATCAGACTCACGCCGCCGATCAGCAGGGCATTGATCGGCGCAGCGTCGAAAAATCGCTTGAGCAGAAAACCCAGCATGCTCGCGGCGAGCAGTTGCGGGATGACGATGAAGAAATTGAAGATGCCCATGTACACGCCCATTTTTTTCGCCGGCACGCTGTCGGACAAGAGCGCGTAGGGCACCGACAGGATCGATGCCCAGGCGAAACCCACCCCGAGCATCGACAGCAACAGCCAGTGCGGATCGCGGATCACGAGGAATGATAAAAAGCCGAGTCCGCCGAGCATCAGATTGATCATATGGGTGAGGCGTACCCCCATGCGACGGATCATCCACGGAATGAAAATCACGATCAGCGCGGCAAAACCGTTGTAGGCGGCGAACAGCAGACTGACCCAGTTGGCGCCATCGTTGTAGGCTGTGGAATGGGTATCATTTGTCGCAAAGTGTACTTGTGTAACTGCAGCGGTGCTGTAAATCCACATCGCGAACAACGCAAACCAAGAAAAAAATTGCACGATCACGAGCTGGCGCATGGTAGTCGGCATCACATGCAGGTCAGTGATGATTTCGGCGAACATGTTGCTGCCGTCACTGAAGCTCACGACGATCTGCAAGCTGCCGTAAGCGAGCATGCCAGCCGCAATCAGATAGAGCTGTTTGTCAGCGTGCAGCAGATGCAGCAGCGTGAGCGTCGCGACGCCGGCGATCAGCCAGATGACACCCGCCCGGCGCATGCGCGCAATCGGCAATGACGTGGCGGCAGGGACGGATTCTGTGTCAGCATCCTCGAATACGACAAGTTGCTCAGGCGAGTATTCGCGCGTCGACAATACTGTCCAGGCTATCGTGCCAAACATTGCCGCCGCACCGATATAAAACGCATATTTCACCGTGTCGGGAATTTCACCTGCAGCCGCAATATTGCTCACGCCGACCTGCGCCAGCAGCCACGGCAAAATACTCGCGATCACCGAACCCAGACCGATGAAAAACGTTTGCATCGCATAACCGCTCGGGCGTTGCTGCGACGGCAAATGATCGCCGACGAACGCACGCAGCGGCCCGAGTGAGATATTGATCGAGGCGTCGAGAATCCACAGCAGGCTTGCCGCAATCCACAATGTTGGCGAGTTCGGCATGGCGATCAGCGCGAGCGCGGCGAGCAGCGCGCCGACCAGGAAATACGGTCGGCGCCGACCCAGTCGAGTCCAGGTGCGATCCGAGAAGTGACCCACAATGGGCTGCACCAACAAACCGGTCAATGGTGCCGCGATCCACAAGATCGGAATGTCATCAACACTTGCGCCAAGCGTCTGGAAGATCCGGCTCACGCTCGAATTCTGCAGCGCGAAACCAAACTGGATACCGATGAATCCGAAACACATGTTCCAGATCTGCCAGAAATTCACCTGCGGTTTGCTGCTCATGATGTCGCTGATGTGGTGGCGAGCAGATTCATGCTCAACGTCTTTTTGCCGGCGATCCGCTCGGTACCGGCCCGGTCGACTGGCGGATCTGCAATTCGTATGGCACAGGCACGAGTTGTCCCGCGTTGGGATCACGGATCGATGCGATCAATTGCTCGGCGGCGATGCGGCCCATGTCGCGGCATGGCTGCCGTACTGTGGTCAGGCTCGGCCATACCTGGCGCGAGGTCGGCGTGTCGTCGAAACCGAATACCGAAAGATCCTGCGGAATGCTCAGGCCGCGCTCGAACGCCTCGTGCATCACGCCACACGCGCTGTCATCGTTGGCCGCAAAAATTGCGCTGGGCGGTCGCTTGAGATCGAGCAATTGCCGTGCGCCGGCGATGCCGGACTCGAACGAAAAACCGCCATCGACGACGAGCGTTTCGTCGTAGTCGATACCGGCGCGACGCAAGCCGTCGCGATAACCGGCAAGCCGCCATGCGCGACCGCTATGAGCCGCCGGGCCAGTGATATGCGCGATGCGACGATGCCCGAGCGATACCGCATGCGCGATCATCTCAGCCGCCGCCTTGCGCTCGTCGAGAATCGTGCCGATACGTGCGTCTTTCGCCTTCGCCGAAATCGTCGCGTAACGCACACCGAGTTCATCGAGGCGCTGCAGCAACTTGACGTCATCCGCGAACGGCGGCAGCAAAATCAAGCCATCGGGCCGATATTGCGCGACCGAATCCTCGACTGCGAGAACGTGCTCGGCGCTGCTGTATTCGAGTGGCCGCAACATCGCGCTGTAGTGCGTGCTTTCGCAGGCCTGCAACATGCCGACGATGATTTCCATCACGTAGGCGGAGCCCGCGAACGGATCGTCGTAGACTAGTGAAATCAGGTACGAGCGATTGCCCGCGAGACTGCGCGCCGACGGATTGGGTCGATAGTTCAGCGCCTGCGCCGCGGCTTCCACGCGCAGTCGGGTTTTTTCGCGCACGTTCGGTTCGTGATTGAACACGCGCGAAACGGTTTTCATGGAGACGCCCGCCGTCGCGGCGACATCTTCGATTCTGGCTCGCATCTATGCTCACTTGTTGCGACTGGCGCCGATCGAAAACCGCCAATCTGTTGATGGGTCTGCCCAGGCGCCAGCGCGTCATGCTACAGCAAGCGCCACGTCGCACGAGTATGTGTTTTCGTCGTAGTTGCTGCGCTCACGCTGCCGGTTTGCTGGCGAATCCATGCGCGCAGATTTCTTCGATCAAGCTGCGATGATCGGGCAGGTCGCTGATCGCGTGCGGCGCCAGCGCGCGGATCATCTCGAATTCGCGCCGTGACGCGTCGACCCGCGGATAAGCGTGTCGCATGCTGGTAATGTCGGTCTTGAACTCCATGCCGTACAACACGAACTGCCAACTCGCGGGCTGGAACATTTCCAGATCGGTGACGAAATCAAGCCGATGCGGCGGGCGACAGCGCCACATCGCGAGTTTGTCCTGCAGCGATTCGGGAATGCTCGCGGCATCGGTATTGTCGATCCAGAACGATGAGTCGCGCCGCTGGCTTATGCAGTAATGCATCTTGATGAAATCGATGATGCGCTCATAACGCGTCGTCATCTGCGCATTGAACAGCTTGGCGACGCGAGCCATGTCGCCGTCAGCCGGCAGGAGGTGCGCGATCAGATACGCGGCGATCTCGATCAGGCCGATGCCAGTCGATTCGAGCGGTTCGAGAAAGCCCGCCGACAAGCCAACCGCAACACAGTTCTTGCGCCATTGTTCGGGACGGAAACCGGTCTCGAACTTGAGCAAACGTGCATTGAGATTTTCGGCAGCGGGGCCGATATATTGACGCAGCACCTGTTCGGCGCGGCTGTCATCGGTGTGTCGCGATGAATACACGTAACCGATACCGCGGCGTGCCTGCAGCCCGATATCCCAGGTCCAGCCGGCTTCGTGCGCGGTGGAAATGGTGTATGACGGAATCGGTGTGTCGGCGTGCGGATACGGCACCTGGATCGCGACCGCACGATCGACGAACAGCGTATCGCGCGTGCTGCGAAACGGTGATCCGAGCACCTCGCCGATCAGGCCGCCGCGCATGCCGGTGCAATCGATGTACAGGTCGGCCGTGAGCGCGCCGGCTTCGCGTGTGATCACGCGCGCGATCGCGCCTTGCTCGTCGAGCTCGACTTTTTCGACATGCGCGATCTGGTGTTGCACGCCGAGGCTGCGACCGTGTTCCGCGAGCAGGCTGGCGAAACGTCCGGCGTCGAAATGGTAGGCGTAGTTCAGGCGTCCCTGATATTCGCTGTCGCTGCGGCGTTTGGGTGCGCGTGCGGCATCGGCGACATGTTTCTGCATCGTCGCTGCTTCGGCGAAAGCGGTGCCCGGTGCGGCCGCGCCGAGCAGCCAGTACGGCAGCAGTTCCGGGCTGTCGCCGCGCTGGCTGGGCAGGCTGAACGGATGAAAATAATGGCTCGTGGCCGATGCCGTCGGCGTACGCGCCCAATTGCTGAACTTGATGCCTTGCTTGAAGGTGGCGTTGGCGCCGCGCAGGAAGGTCGCCTCGTCCATGCCGATTGCCGCGAGCGTGCCGCGGATCGACGGGAAGGTGCCTTCGCCCACGCCGATGATGCCGATATCGGCCGACTCCACGAGCTCGATCCGAATCGAATCCATTTGTAT
>JAYVTP010000495.1:0-3021 GCA_043788685.1 Pseudolysobacter sp.
ATCGTACAAGGAGTGGAACGCATGACACTTCGTTACGGTATTGAGGATGCCAACGGGGCCACACAATTTCTAACGGCCACGCAGATCGAAAGCAATACCCTTATCCCCGTCATTCCATGTCCACCTCCGCCGCAAGGTTATACAGTCGCAGCTCCCGAACCGGGCTGCTTGTGGCGTGCTGTCAAAAGCATCGAGGTTTATTTACTGGTCAACAGTATCAACGATGTGGCTTCCAATAGCGTCGATACTACTTACCGTTATACCTTCGACAATGCTGATGCAGCGCAGAAAGCACCAGCTGCCATGCCAGTTACTGGCTTACCTAGCGGACGCATGATGCGCCGCGAATTCCGTACATTGGTTTCATTGCGCAACAACAATTCATAGGTATCAAAGTAATGAAAGACACGCCAGCAAGATATTCGGGATTTCCGCCAGCACTCTCGCAAAAGCAACGCGGTGCCGTGCTTTTTATTGCTTTGGTGTTCCTGATCCTGCTCACTTTGGTTGCCGTCGCCGGCTCCAGTACATCGATGATGCAGGAACGCATGGTCGGTGGCTTGCGCAATATGCAAATGGCCACCTCGGGTGCCGAGTCGGGTTTGCGTGAAGCCGAGGCCAAGCTATGGAATGCCAGCGCGACCAATCAGCCGATTTTTTCAGGTGCGAGTGGTGCCAATGGTGCGTATGCCTACAGTGCCACTTCGCCTAACTCCAATGTCGCGACGTTTCGTGGCAGCCCATCCAGTAGCATCCCCTACGGGTACAGCACCTATCAAACAGTCGATCTCACAGCTGTAGTCGGCACAGGTAAGTTGGCCAGCAATCCAACCTATATCATTGAGGATCTCGGGGTTGATACACCACCGGGTAATGCCAATTCAAAAGTCCAAAAAGGCTATGACGGCTTGCCCAACACCGGTGCATTGGGCGGTGCGACAAATCATATTTTTCGCATTACCGCACGCAGCGCGGGCGGTAGCAGCACAACTTTGCGCGCAGTAGAAAGCACCTTTTCGGCGAATGCCAACGGCGCCGCTACTAGTCTCAACTGATGAAATTCCAGAGGCCATACGCCATGTCATTTTTCCAACCAACAATCATGCGCAGTTTGTATAGCAGCGTAATCGCATGCATCGGTATAGCCGTGATCGGTTGCATCGAGTCAGCGTATGGCCAAGCCGTAGATGTGAGTGCCACACCTCCAACGGTTTCCACTCAAGTGAAGCCGAATATCATTCTGACATTTGATGACTCGGGATCGATGACATCGACGTACATGGGCGATAATCGACCCTATGACAATATCCCGTGGAGCGATGTGGGCAGCAGCATCAGCAGCGGTCCGTGGTTTTGTGCCAATGTGATTGATCCCCGCGCTGCGGCGACAGATCCTAAATCCAATGCAATGAATGGTGTGTATTACAATCCGAATATTGCATATACGCCTCCGCTCAAGGAAGACGGTGCCTCGTTTATAGATGCCGACGCTACTCTCGCCTCGGTATGGCAGGACGGAATTGCCGTCAATCGCCCGGTTGTTGCGGTAAGTGCGTCAACAGCCGGATTCAATAATAACCCTCAGGGCAGCAGTGGAGCCAATAGCGGCGCGCGTACCAACCTGACAGGCACGGGGAGTAATCGCTGGTCATGTGGTTCTGGAATCTGGAGTGCTGCCACCGCTGCACAAAACCCATTCGATGGCACCAAGGCTGATCCGGATACAGGAGCTAAACCAAATGGCGGGCCGGTTTACTGGAGATTCAAAAACAGCGTGACATTTGCCGCTGCTGACATCGGTACTTTAGGTCAGTTCACAGCGACCGGGCTAACAAAGTTGTACACCGCCGCAAACTGGGAGGCGGTAGCGGTGCTTCCTGCCCAATACCAGAATTTTGCAAACTGGTATGCGTATTATCGTTACCGCAACTTGATGGCGCGTACCGCAATGTCACGTGTATTCGGCGTGATCGGCTCGCCGACAAAGTCGCCTATCCGTGTACTCTGGCAAAATATCAACGACTCTACCTACGGTGGTGGTAGCGGTACTGTTACCGGATTAAATGGTAAAACCATTACAAATCTGGATGATACTACCCAAGATCCTTACGGTTCTGGCAAAAACTATCGAGAGGCATTTTTCAATTGGATCTATCAAGTGAGGGCAGGCGGTAGCACGCCGACAAGAACCGCTGCAGTCCGTGCTGGCAATTTTCTCTGCAACGGATTGAATAGCAATTGCAATCCCAATGCGAGTGCCGCTACAACCAACTCTACTAATCCGTACTGGTCGGGGGGCGCGGGCGGCCAGGAACTGGCCTGTCGCCAGAATTATCACATGATGATGACCGATGGTTTATACAATTCTCCAAACGTAAGTGTCACTGGCAACGGTAGCAATACCACTGCGGCCACAACCCTGCCTGCCTCGCCGCCGCGCATCGTGACGAACCCGTCTGCTTATGCGCCCGGTACAGGTACATCACCGACTACGCTGTTCAATCATCCGGCCTGGACGAAAGATGTCGATAACGGATCATCTTATTCAGATATCGCTTTTTATTATTGGGCAAACAATCTGCGCGCGGATTTGGCGGCATCGCACCCAGGCGTCATGGTGCCGACTTACTTCCCGGATCTCACCACCGGCGTTACCGGCCTCGCCACAACTGTAAATCCCACCGATCTTGGTGCTATACCAGAAGTTTTCTGGAACCCTGTCAACGATCCCGCTACCTGGCCACATCTGGTGCAGTTTCCGGTGACGCTGGGTGCATTCGGGAATCAGATCCTGTCGAATGATGTGGATTGCAACGTGGACGACGGCTTCGGTATAGGCAATGACGATTTATGCAAGTTGCGCAAGGGGCTGGCAACGTCGACCGGGTCAGTGGGTTGGCAGCAGCCGAATGGTAATGGGGGCGGCGTCCCAGCGAATATTGATGATCTGTGGCACGCTGCACTGAATAGCCGCGGTCAGTTTTTTGTTGCAACTGATCCGGAGACCTTGGTTTCGCACCT
>JAYVTP010000496.1:0-1859 GCA_043788685.1 Pseudolysobacter sp.
TTGTCGTTGAACGCACCCATCGCCTGGGTGAGGAAGAAAGGCAGGAAACGGCGTGCCTTGAGCAGCGCGAACTGGCTATGATCTGACATCGCAGGCACCATGTGATTAGGCCGCGAGAGTAACAAATCAAACCCGCGCTGAGTACGCCAGATTGCACGCTAGGTCAGCGGTGGCTGCGAGGCGAAAGCGGCGTTCAGCGCATATCCGGTGCAACCCCGCTAAACTAGGCTTGAAGCAGAAAAATTTCCATCGCCGCGGCCTGTAGCCCGCCAATTCAGTAGAGAGATCATGCCGATTATTCATCGAATTCCCCTGTTATTTGTTCTGAGTTTCGTCATCTCCTGCGGCGCGCTAGCGCAAGCTCTGGTAAAACCGTTGCCTCAAGCGGACACTTCCAAGTTACCAGCGGAAACGATAAACCAACTGACAGATTTGCGCGTGCAATTCGAGAAACAAAAAATCAATCTGGTGGGCCAAACGCTGGCCGAAGCCTATGCCGTTGTTGGCGCGGGTTATGCCCGGGCCGGTCTTATCGATGTTGCCGTAGTAGCGTTTTACGACGCCGCCCAGCTTTCCCCAACCGAAGGGCGGTGGGTTTATTTGCAGGGCGTATTGGCCGATTCGAAAAAGCAGGCGATCGAAGCACGCAGTTATTACGAGCAGGCCTTCAAACTCGATTCTGACTATTTTCCGATTCGATTTCGTTTGGCCACCGCAAAAATCCAGCAAGGTGATCTGGAAGCCGCGCGCAGACTGATGAGTGAGTTCGTGACCACCCATCAAAATCTTGCTGCGCCCTATTCCTTGTTGGGAGAAATCGCACTTTCGCAAAAGCGTTATGCTGATGCGATTGATGCACTGAAAAAAGCCCAAGCGCTGGAACCTGCGGCCAACAAGCTCAACGCTCTATTGGCCGATGCATACACAGGGTTGGGTGATAAAACCGCAGCGCAACAAGCGCGTGCCGATGCTGGCGAGCAACCGATCCATATGGGCGATCCGTTGGTGGCGGGTATCACGCCTGGAGGCAATTCTGGCGATGAGTTAGTACGCGCCAAGATGGTCGATCCGAACGTCGGGAACGATCCGGTCAATCAGGCGATGATGTATTACAGCAATCACCAGTACGATTCAGCGCGCAAAGCGCTCGATCAGGTGCTGAAGACCAAGGGCAGTGACGTGCGACTGCTCAGCCTTTATGCGCGTATCGATGCTGAAAGCGGGGATCTGCCGAAAGCCAAGCAACGCCTGCAAATAGCCATGAATATCGATGCGAAAAATTCGGTAGTGCTGCTCACGCAAGGAGTGATCGCCGAGATTGGTGGCGACGAAAATGCGGCGGCGGATGCTTACGCAAAAGCATTGATTGCCGATGTAGACCTCACGGAAGCGCATCATTTGCTCGGCAACATATTCATGCGTCGCGGCAAATATGCGCAGGCGGCTGAGCAATACCGCCCGTCCGCTAATCACGATAGGCCCGATGCAGAAGCGAATGCGCGATTGGCGGCAGCAGAAATTCTCGCTGGAAATTGCGCAAATGCATTCAACGATATCAGCGTGGCTCGCGTCAAATTCCCGCAGAACGGTTTGTTGGCACAGATATACGTGCGAGTGACTAGCACCTGCGATGCCGTGCGCGGAGATAACATCGCTCAAGCCATCGATATTGCGAAAAAACTCTATGTGCTGTCGCCTACCGCGGATAATAGTGAGGCGATCGCATTGGTGATGGCGGCGCAGGGAAAATTCGAGGATGCCATGCAGTTTCAAACCCAGGCATCATTCGAGGCCGTGCGCGAACATGACAAGACGACGGCGACGCTGCTCAATGAATTTCTGAAGGATTATCGCGCCAA
>JAYVTP010000497.1:0-1867 GCA_043788685.1 Pseudolysobacter sp.
CGAGCGAGAACGCGGCAGCGAGCTGCAACGCATAACCGATCCAGCGCGGCAGGCGGCGTTGCTGGCGCAATCCGAGCCAGACCAGTGCCGCACCTTCGAGCGCCCACGCGCACGCCGTGGTGCGTGCCGACAGCGCCAGCGGCACCGCGAGCGTGGCGAAACCCAGCGCGAGCAGCGCATGCGATTCGCCGAGCAGCTTGAGCGAGAAGCGACGCAGCAGGACCCATGCCAAGGTCGTGTAAACCACCGCCGCGATCACCGCGCTGAAAGCCAGCGTGAGGCGATCGCCGTGCAGCAATCCGGCGAGCAGCGGGAAGGCAATCAGCGGCGTGCCGAACACCAGTGTGGAGTCGATGAAATCGCGACGATCCGGCGCTTGGCGCAGCGCATACAATACCGGGATCGCAAGATAAAAAAGCCAGAACAGAATCAGGAATGGCTCGGTGCTCGCGAGATTTTGCGGCTGGTAACTCAGCACGCCCCAGGCGCTGCCGATGCCGAAGGTAAACGCAAATCCGATCAGGTTCAGCGCGCGCCATGGCTTGCGCCAAGCGATGCCAAGAATCGCAGCGTTCAACAACGCGTAATACGAGAACAACGCGACATGACTGCCGCCGCCAGTCGAGACCAGAATCGGTGCGAGAAATCCGCCGATGATGCCGAGCACCGCCAGCGCGATCGCGTCTTGCAGCACCGCCAGCACGCCGATGCCCACGACCAGGATCAACGACAAGGCGAACGCCGCACCGCTCGGAATCAGGTGATACACGCGGAATGCGCTGAACACCAGCATCATCAGGATGCCGATGCAGCCGCCCTGCAGGCTCAACGCGAACGAGCGATTCTGTTCGCGCTTGCGCCACGCAAACACCAGCGCGGCCAGCGTCGCCGCGGCGATCGCGGCGAGGCGCAGCTCAATCGGCAAACTCAACCAGCCTTGATCTGCGGCGTACTTGATCAGTGCGGCAACACCCGCGAATAACACCAGCACACCGATCTTGACTGGCACATTGCCTTCGGTGAACCAGCGTTTGATCGCGCCGATGCCGCGCTCGATCGAATCCGGTTCGCGGCGGATGACCGGGCGAGGTATGGCTGGCCTCGTAATGCGATCAAAATTCTGCGAGGGAATCGATACCGCAGTGGTCGCGCCCGACTCGGACGTTGCAGCCTCGGGCTGATCGGCTTGTATCGATGTCGGCGGAATATAAACCCGAGCGGGGATCGGCGCGGTGACATTGCTGGTGCCATTCGCCGGCGGAATTGCTGATGGAAAATCGAGGCCTGCCGTCGGCCCGTCGCGCAACGTCAGCGATTGCGCCGCGGTATCGATACGCGGCGTGTCGGACTGCATCGCCTTGCTGATGCGCGCGTTACGCAGCGCGATCAAATCACGTTCGAGCTGGCTCACGTGGGTAGCGAGAATGCGCCAGCGCGCGATGAACAATCCGCTGATCGCGCCGAACACCAGACCGGCTCCCCACGCCTCGTTTTGAAATATTCCGCCGCATAGGATCGCGCCGAAAATCGCGCCGACCACCAACAATAAAAAGCTCATGCGTTATTCCCCTGTGAAATCGGATCGTGCCGCAACGGAACGATGCGATGCGATGCGATGTTTCCATCCTGCGAAACCAGCATTACGACAAACCGGCATGCGACAGGACATTATCAATCGCGCCGCGCGACAGCGGCAGCAACGAGCGCGTGTCCCCGGTCGCGCAATATCCGCGTCGATAGTATCAATACAGCGGCGTTTGCTGTTCAAGGCGCGACTTGAAACGTTTGTGCACCCACAAATATTGCTCCGGCGCCTCACGCACCATGCGTTCGATCGCGGCATTGATCCGCGCGGTATCGATAGCGA
>JAYVTP010000498.1:0-2531 GCA_043788685.1 Pseudolysobacter sp.
CAGAAAAAAACCATTTCGGAATTGATCAACGCCGTCGGCACGGTCGAAGCGATCAACAGCGTCGCGGTGAAGTCGCTGGTCGATGGTCAACTGCTCGAAAGCCATATCAAGGACGGTCAAGATGTAAAGGCCGGGCAGCTGTTATTCAAGATCGATGCGCGCCCCGCACAAGCCGCGCTCGCGCAAGCCGAGGCGGCGCAGGCCAAGGATGTCGCCGCGCGCGATCTCGCCAAGGCGCAGGTGGCGCGCTACAAACCCGTGGCCGACAAGGGTTTTGTTTCGGCGGATCAGATGCAGCAATACGTCACTGCATACGAAGCCGCGGCGGCGAGCGTCAAGGTCGATCAGGCGAATGTCGGTGCGGCGAAATTGACCCAGGGATATACCGACATTTACGCGCCGATTTCCGGACGCGCCGGACGCATCCTCGTGCAGGCCGGCAACATCGTCAAAGCCAACGATACGCAGGCTTTGCTGGTGATCAATCAGATCACGCCGATCTACGTCAGTTTTTCGATTCCGGGCCAGCTGGTGGCACGGGTGCGTAGCGCGCAAGCGCAGGCGACGCTCGCGGTACAGGCAAGTGCGGAAGGCATGAAAGATGCGGCGAGCGGTCAGCTTGCGTTTGTCGACAATAGCGTCGATCAGACCACCGGCACGGTGAAGCTGCGCGCGAGTTTCGTGAATGCCGGAGAGCAACTCTGGCCGGGCCAGTTCGTTACCATTGCGCTAACGCTTGGTAGCGAAATCGATGCGATTGTCGTGCCCGATGCGGCAGTAAAAGCGGGGCCGAACGGCAGCTACGTTTTCGTGATCAATGCTCAGCATCACGCCGAGCTGCGCAGTATCACCGTCGCGCGTGATGCCGCCGGTGAAGCGGTGATTTCCAAGGGTCTGAACGAAGGCGATTCGGTCGTGACCGACGGCCAATCGCGACTGGTCGACGGCACGCTGGTGAAAACGGTCGCGGCAAAACCATGAGTATTTCCGAACTGTTCGTTTGCCGCCCGGTGATGACCACGCTGGTCATGGTCGGCATTCTCGTGTTCGGTATCGCGGCCTACAAATTGTTGCCCGTGTCGGATTTGCCGAACGTGGATTTCCCGACCATCCAGGTCACGGCGTCGTTGCCTGGCGCATCACCGGAAACCATGGCTTCGGCCGTTGCGACGCCGCTGGAAAAACAGTTCTCGACGATCGCCGCACTCGATTCGATGACTTCGCAGAGCGGCATCGGCCAGACTCAGATCACGTTGCAGTTCACCCTCGGTCGCAGCATCGATGCAGCCGCGCTGGATGTGCAATCGGCGATCTCCGCCGCGCTCAGGCAACTGCCGCCGACCATGACCACGCCGCCGACTTTCCGCAAGGTGAATCCGGCTGATGCACCGATTTTCTTCGTTGGCATGTCCTCGAAAACCCTGACGCTGTCGAAAGTCGACGAATACGCCGAAACCCTGCTCGCGCAGCGTTTGTCGATGATTGATGGCGTGGCGCTCGTGAATGTCTACGGCTCGCAGAAATACGCTGTGCGCATCGATCTCGACCCCGGTGCGATGGCCAGTCGTGGCCTGGGTATCGATCAGGTTTCCGCCGCTGTGAGCAGTGGTAATGTCGATCTGCCGACGGGTACGTTGTACGGTAGCGACCGCACCTACAACGTTATCGTCAACGGTCAGTACGACAGTGCAAAATCGTTCGCCGACCTGATTGTGAGTTACCAGAACGGCGCTCCGGTGCGCTTGCGCGACGTCGGCAAAATCTACGATGGCGTGCAGAACGACAAAGTCGCGGCATGGGTCAACGGTCAGCGCGGTGTATTGCTGGCGATCCAGAAACAGCCCGGCGTGAATACCATCGCCGTAGTCGAGCGCATTCGCGATGTGCTGCCGGGTTTCAAGCAGCAACTGCCCGCCGGCGCCGAGCTCAAGGTGTTCTACGATCGCACCGAAAGCATTCGTGGCTCGGTCGATGATGTCGAATTCAGCTTGCTACTCGCGCTGCTGCTGGTGGTGCTGGTGATCTTCGTTTTCCTGCGCAATATTTCGGCGACGGTGATCCCGTCACTCGCATTGCCGATGTCGATCGTCGGCACGTTCGCGATCATGTATCCGTTCGGCTATAGCCTCGATAATCTTTCGCTGATGGCGCTCACGTTATGCGTGGGTTTCGTCGTCGACGATGCGATCGTCATGCTCGAAAACATTTCGCGGCATATGGAAATGGGCAAGACCGCGTTACAGGCAACGCTCGATGGCGCGCGCGAAATCGGCTTCACGATCTTGTCGATGACTTTGTCGCTGGCCGCGGTGTTCATCCCGATCATGTTCATGGGCGGCATCGTCGGGCGCTTGCTGCACGAGTTTGCGGTGACGATTGTCGCGGCGGTGCTGGTATCGGGATTCGTATCGTTGAGCCTCACGCCGATGTTGTGCAGTCGCATGCTCAAGCCGCATCACGGCGAAACCCACGGGCGTTTTTATCAAGCGTTCGAGCGTACGTTCGATGCTACGCAGGATCTGTATCGGCGT
>JAYVTP010000499.1:0-2023 GCA_043788685.1 Pseudolysobacter sp.
CCGATGCAGTTCGAGCAAAACTGGCTTGCCGCTCAATCCAAGCAAGCCAACTTATGATCTCGGGTATGGGATACGGAATTCAGGGGCAAGGTCACTCGATATGAGCGGCGCCGTCCACTGACCAAAATTCTTTTGGCGCACTCGCCGCTGCAAACAGTTGGCGGGATTCGTCAATGCGCGTATGCAAATCTTCGCTTCCGGCAATAAAAAGTTTAGGCATATGCAGACTAGCCACGTGCGCGATGGGGCGCAATGCGGCAGCCTCGAAGCCTAGCCTCGGCTTGATCTGGAAAGTCAGCATGGGAATGAGAATTTCAGACCACCGACCTAATCGCATCGTCAGACGATCAGCGATGGCTTGGTCCAGACTGGGATAAACAGCTTCGACCACCAGCGCCTCAATAGGTAGCGATGGTTCAGCCATGATGGCGGCTGCGCCACCCATCGACATTCCGATAACGCCGATCTTTGCATCGGGCTGTCTGGTTCGCATGTAGTCGACTGCCGCTTGCGCGTCCATGCTTTCCAGATGACCAAATGTGACATGCTTTCCGGGGCTTTCGCCGTTGGCCTGAAAGTCGAATAACAAGACACTGTAGTGAGCATCGTGCAACAGTCGAGCACGGCTCAGCATGCTAAGCCGGGTTCCATGCAAACTGTGCAAAAGCACAATCGCGCCGGCACCTTTTTCGCCGGCCAAATACCATCCATGCAGTAACGAGCCGGAGTGGCTGGGTATCAGGATCGATTCGCCCGCGAGATCGGCAGGCAGCTCGCCAATGACAGAAGGGTTGGGTGCTGTCAGGTAGCTGCCTGTTGCAAAAACAGCAGCGCCGATGATCAGTATGAAAATGCTGATTGCATACGCTGCGATTTTGATTTTCTTGGACATCACCAATGCTGCCAGAGAGTTCATTCGATCCTATACTGAAACCTTGGCCAACCCAATATCGACGACTCCTTTATGGCACGCAGAAAATTCGCTAATGGCAAAACCTCTGCGCAAATGTCCGAGGCGCATAAGGTAGCTCCAAAACCGTCCGCACAAGCACCGCCAACGCGCAGCGGCATCACGCGGCATGGGCTGGCGCGGGTATTGTCGAAACTCGGATTCTGTTCGCGCACCAAGGCTTACGATCTGATCGCGGATGGACGGGTGGCGGTGGATGGCGAAGTGCAAACCGATGCCGAGTTTGCGGTCGATATGAGCCGTGCGGAAATCCGCGTCGATGGTGTGGCGATTACGGCGCAAAAACACATCTACATGATGCTCAACAAACCGCGCGGCATCGTCACCAGCGCGGCGGACGAAAAAGGACGCGATACGGTTTACGCGCTATTGCAGGATGGCGGCTTGCCGTGGATCGCGCCGGTGGGTCGGCTGGACCGCGCCAGCGAAGGGTTGTTGCTGCTGAGCAATGACAGCGTCTGGGCGGCGCGCATCACCGATCCATTGACGCATCTAGCCAAGATCTACCACGTGCAGATCGACAGCGTGCCCGATGACGCGTTGCTCGAAAAAATGCGCGCTGGCGTGTTGGACGAGGGCGATCTGTTGCGCGTGACATCGGCCAGCGTGTTGCGTGTCGGCGAGAAAAACGCATGGCTCGAAATAACGCTCGACGAAGGCAAGAATCGGCATATCCGACGCTTGCTTGCCGCACTGGAAATCAGCGTGCTGCGGCTCATGCGCGTGGCGATCGGCGAGTTGCCGCTCGGCGATCTCGCGAAGGGCAAGTGGCGCACGCTCGACAGCCATGAAGTGGCGCTGCTGGCGGTCGCCACTGTGGAATGACGGGAGCGTAAAAAAGCGCCGTCATTCCAGCGAAGGCTGGAATGACGAGCAAAAAAAAAATCGCATCGAAACAAGACCCACCACTGTTTCCCGTTTTCCCGTCTCTACGTCTCGCCAGCTCTACTTCAGCACGCCGAGTTTTTTGCCGACCTTGATAAATGCCTTGATCGCGCGATCCAGATGCTCGCGCGTATGCGCTGCCGACATCTGCGTGCGGATGCGCGCCTG
>JAYVTP010000500.1:0-10512 GCA_043788685.1 Pseudolysobacter sp.
TCGCCTTTTTCGTATTCGGCCCGCGCGAGTTGTGCGGTCAGATTCGCCACGGATGAATTTGCGCCGGCATCGGGGAGTTTGTCGAGCGCTTGCTGCAGCAGGCCGATGGCATGATCGTATTGGCCGAGTTCGATATAGATTGCGCCCATCACTTCGCCGAAACGTGCGGCCAGTTGCGGCTGGCTGGAGAGCTGCGTATCGAGTCGTTGCGCGCCGGCATCAAGCACGTCGACCGCGCTGAGTTTGACTCCGCCCGGCGCGCCCTTCGGATCGGCCACGCGAAAAATATCGATCAGGAAATCGGTCACGGTTTCGGCACGCTGCGCCTGTGCGCGCGCTAGTCGCGCCTCCCACAACGCCAACGCGGTCGTGGCGATCAAGCCGAATATCGCGACGCTGGCCATGACCACGCCGAGCCGATGACGCAGTACAAATTTGGCTGTCCGATACCACGCGCTATCGCGGCGCGCACGAATCGGCTCGCCGAGCAGGTAACGATGCAGATCCTGCGCCAGCGCATCGGCGGTGGTGTAACGCCGATCGGGTTCGCGCTTGAGCGCGGTCAGGATGATGGTGTCGAGATCGCCGCGCAGCCGACGTGCGGACACAGGCGCATTGGCCACGGCGCGCGCACTCGGTAGCGGCGGCGGGGCACTGTTCACATGTTTGCGAATTTCTTCGAGCGTGGTCGTGGTGCCGAAATCGTAGGGGCGCTGACCCGTGAGGAGTTCGTACAGAATCGCGCCGAGCGCATACACGTCGGTGGCGGTGCTGACCGGTTCGCCGCACAGTTGTTCCGGTGCCGCATGCGCCGGCGTCAACGGTCGGCCCGCTGCATCGCCGGTCTGGGTTGCATCGTTATCGTCGGCGAGCAATTTGGCGATGCCGAAATCCAGCAGCTTGACTATGCCATCCTCCGTGACCAGCACGTTGGACGATTTCAGGTCGAGATGCACGATCAACGCGCGATGCGCAAATTGCACTGCCGCACAAATATCCACGAACAGTTTTATGCGTTGTTCGAGTCCGAGTTTTTGCGCGGCGCAATGCTGCAGCAGCGGCTGGCCGTCGATGTATTCCATCGCAAAATACGGACGCCCTTCATCGGTGATGCCGCCATCGAGCAAACGCGCGATGTGTGGATGTTCGAGCCGCGCCAGAATTTGCCGTTCGCGCAAAAATCGTGCAAGTAATGCCTCGCTGTCCATGCCACGCTTGATCAATTTGAGCGCGGCGCGCTGCTCGAACTGGCCATCCGCGCGCTCGACGAGCAACACGATGCCCATGCCGCCGCGACCGAGTTCATGCACCACGCACCACGGGCCGATGCGCGTGTTCGCCGCAATCGTTGGTGCCGCGTGCGGTTGCGACCACGCCGCTGCCAAGGCTGCTTGCGCGGCGTCGACCGCGTGCTCGAAAGCCGCCTGACCCTGATCGGCTAGCAACAATGCTTCGACGTCGTATTTCAGCTTGGCATCGTCGCCACACAGTAGTTTGAGCAAATCATCGCGCGCGGCTGGCGCGGCCTCGGCGACCTGATCGAAGATTGCACTGATGCGCTGCCAACGTTGCGTATTCACAAGTCGACCGATTGGGGCGGGGCCAGCAAACCGAGTTGTTGCACGAGAAACGCACAAGCGCGCCGCCAGTCGCGCGCGATAGTGCGTTCGGTGAGGTGCAACAGTTGCGCGATTTCGACCATGTCGAGGCCGGCAAACACGCGCCATTCCACCACTTGGGCGCCACGCGGGTCGAGCTCGATCAGTCGGTTCAACGCTGCATCGAGTGCGACCACATCGACCAGATTTTGGTGGTCGTGCGCAATCAATTCGCCGATGCCGGTGGTCAACGCGATCTGGCCGCTGCGGCGGCGAACGCTGCGCCGGCGCGCCTGATCGACCAGGATCTGGCGCATCGCGCGCGCCGCCAGCGCAAAAAAATGCGAGCGCTCGAGCCCGGCCAGATGCACGGATTGATGCAGCTTGAGATACGCCTCATGCACCAGCGCGGTCGTATCCAACGTGGGCTCGTCACCTGCCGCACGGCGTTGCCGGCTGGCCAGTCGCCGCAGTTCGTCGTAGACAAAGACAAACACTTCGGCGGGCGCGCCGGGAAGGGGATGGTCGGGCGTCGCCTCCGAGTTTTTCACCGTGCGTCCCACCTGAACAATGATCGGACTATAGGCGGTAATAATCCGTGCAACAAGGCTGGCGCTGACTCGGCCCATAGCGCGTTTTCTAATGTGAAAACTGAGTAGGTATGCATTTCAAATCTGCAAAGCTCGGCTTCGCGATCAAAACGAATTGAGCGGCTTGCTCACGTTTGCAGTGTCTATCAGCCACGGCTCAATTTACGTGCGCTTACGTGTTGCGCGCGTAGTTTCAAACATTCGTTTTTGCTCGGAGTTTGCCATGCATACAATCGCTCGAGCAGTTTTCTCGTGCGTGGTTTTGCCGTTCGCGCTGACCGCGCATGCCGAACGCAATTTCAGCGGAACTACCGCATCCGGTGCGTATTACCAGATTGCCGTGCCCGATAGCTGGAAAACTGGCGATTCGCTGATCCTGTTTCAGCACGGATTGAGTTTCGATCCACCTGCGCCAAATCCCGATCTTGGTCCACTCAAGAATCTGCAGCTCAGCGAAGGTTATGCCATTGCGGCGTCGAGTTTTCGGCAGCGTTCATGGGCGTTGTTCAGCGCGCCGGATGACAACGCAGAGTTGCTGGCCGCGTTCAAGCAGCAAGTGGGTATACCGGGTGCGATCATTCCGTACGGCGGTTCGCTGGGTGGATTGATTGCGTTGAAGCTTGCCGAGGATCCGCGCTTCGCACCGGTGTCGGGCGTATATTCGGCCTGTCCGCCTGCGGCCGGTTCGCGCGTGTGGGATACCGCGATCGACCTGCGCCTGGCTTACGACGTGGTCTGCCACGGCGCCGGCGATTTGGCGACCGGCAAACTGCCGTATCCGTGGGCCTACAATCTTGGCGATATTCCGGACAATCTTTCCGATCTGCAGGATCAGGCGCTGCTGATTCCGACCTTGATTCCGCTGAATCGCTGCACCGGCGTCAATTTGCCGGAACAATTTCGCAACGGCGCGATGAAACGTCGCCTGGCGCAATTGATGAATCTCGCCCACATCAGCAGCGAAAAATTTTTCGTCACCAACGCGGGATACGCGATTTATGCGCTGAGCGATCTCGTGCGCGCGCCGGACAAGTTGAACACGTCCAACCCGTTTACCACGGTCGGAGTGGACTACAGCGATGCCACGCTGAATGCCGATATCCTGCGCATCCAGGCCGATCCGCTGGCGTCATTGTATTTTCGCTGGGCCTCGGATTTCCGCGGCAACATCGGCAGCGCGAAAGTGATCTCGGTGCAGACCAGTCAGGATCAACTGGTGATACCGGCCAATCAGTATACTTTGCGACAAACGCTGCCAAGTACACAATTGACCAGCGCGATCGTCAACGAGACTACGCCGACGCATTGCGGCTTCAGCCTGGCTGAAGGGGTCTCCGGTTGGGAAGCGCTGCGCAGCTGGATTGCCGGCGGCGCGCAGCCGAGCGTCAATGATCTGCAAATCGGTTGCAACAACGCCAGCGCCGCCGGGGCGAGCGGTGCGTGCCGTTATGATGCGAGCATAGTGCCGCCGAGTTTCGACAGCCAGGTGCGCCCGCGCCCGGCGAGCACCGCGCCCATGGTTGATGCGCGTTACAGCGGTCAATGGTACGACCCCGCGCGCAGCGGCGAAGGTGTGGTGCTGGAAGTTCTGGATGACGGGCTCGCCTACATGGTGATGTTTACCTATCCGCCGAGCGGTGCGTCTGGTACGCAAGCGTGGCTCACGGGCGTCGGCGAGGTGATCGACAACGGCATCGAGTTTCCCGACATGCTGCTGCAGTTGCCGGACGGTCACGGCGGTGTGAGCAATCAGCACTGGGGCCGCATGGGCATCAGTTTTGACAGTTGTGAGCAAGCCAGCATGCGTTGGGATGGTCCGCCGCAATGGGGCTCGCTGACCGTGCCGATTCGACATCTGACCCACATCAACGGACTGGCGTGCGGCGATACGACTACCACTGCGCCGCAACCTACCGGCGCATGGTATGACCCGCGCTATTACGGTACCGGTTTCCTGTTCGAGCTGCTCGACGATTCGCATCTCTCGGCAACGTATTTCGGTATCGATAGTGCCGGCCAGCAGATCTGGCTGGCTGGCATCGGTAAACGTAGCGATGATGGTAGTTTTAATGTCGATCTGGTCCAGCCGATCGGCACGCATTTCGGCGCGGCGTTCGACAAGAACCGGGTGATCCGCGCGCCGATGGGCAAACTGATGCAGGTAGTTTTGGGCTGCAATAGCGGCACCGCCCAATTCGGCTTCGGCTCGGCGAATCCAGCGTTGTCGGCGCTGGTGTTGAAACGCATCACCACCATCGCCGGCGTGGCTGGTTGTTCACCTTGATCAGTGCGATTGAATTTGCGATAAACGCCGCTGCGAGCTGGCTTGTCTTAAAACGACACGCTTTCAGTGCACCAATTGATCAGCATCGCCAGTGAAAGCCTCGTCAGTGAAACTGATCGCGGCCGGCTAGCGCGCTTCGCCGGCGCGTTGGTCATTTGCGGCATCAGCCTTGACCGCCATGGCCAGCGAAATTTGCAAGATTCGACAGGTGCGCTGATCAGCGGATCCATCTGGCCGCTCTCGGCCAAGGTCGGCCATTCTTAACTATGTTCTCCGCGTGTGCCTGTTCAAAATAGTCCATACCGAATGTATAGGACAGGGATCATCTTTTCGCGTTTGTAGCGTGAGTTTGACTGCCAAGCGATCTACAGCGTCTATCGCCAGCTCGTGCGGATCAATGGCTCGGGCATGACGTTGGAACAAGCTCAAAGTCATTCCGAAAGATGACCTCGCTCGCGTTCAGCAGGGTCACCGTGAGCGCCGTTGAACCACTTGGCGGATTGTTGCTGTCGCCACTGTAGTTCGCCGTGAAGCTGTAGCGATCCGCCGCGTTCGAACCCGTCACGGCGAGCGCGCTCACCGTGCAGCGTGCATTGGCGGAGCTCAGGGCGACGCGATTGCAAAGCACCGTTTCGCCATGGTTGAAGGTGACGCTGCCCGTCGGCGTCTTACCCGTGACGGTGGCAACCATGGTGAATGGCTGGTTGCCGACAAAGGTCGTCATGCAACTCGTGGAGACGCTGATCGGCGCCAGGATTTCCTTCACGGCACTGTTGCCGGTATCGGCAACGAAAACATTGCCTCGACCATCGACCGCGACACCGTAGGGGCCGAGGAACGCGCTGCTCAGCGTGGTGACCGTGGTATAGCCCAGCGCCAGGATTTCCTCCACGGAATTGTGGCTGGAATCGCCAACGAAGACATTGCCGCTGCCATCGACCGCGACACCGATGTATTGGTTGAACCCGCTGTTGAACCCGTTGCTCAGCGAGTTGACCGTGGTATAGCCCGGCGCCAGGATTTCGTTCACGGCACTACCTGAGATGTTGTAGGCAAAGGCAACGAAGACATTGCCGCTGCCATCGACCGCGACACCTTGGGGAAGGGAGAACCCGCTGCCCAGCGTGTTGATCGTGGTATAGCCCGGCGCCAGGATTTCCTTCACCGCATTGTTGTCGGCATCGGCAACGAAGACATTGCCTCTGCCATCGACCGCGACGCCGGCGGGATCGTGGAACCCGCTGCCCAGCGTGACGATGGTTGCGGCCTTGGCCGATGTTGCGGCGGCGCATAGTGCCAGCGCCAGAAACCAACGATTGTCGATTTTCATGAAGTTCTCCTTCGATGAGTCATGGATGCGGCAAGGTCGCTGCCAGGCACAACATCAAGAATGTGCTACGAATCGATCAGGCGGGTACTCCGATGACCATAGCACGCCGTAGTAAATATGCCGGCATGTGCTCGATGACATTTGCGAGAACACGCAGGCGCGGAAAAGCCTGAGAGGCAAGCGTAAACGGTTTATTTTCGCAAAATCGCCGCTAACAATCTTCCGAAATCTGCCCTTCGCCATAGGCAGCTTTTTGTCGCAAGCGGTCATCAGTCGGGTAGTTAGCTGGTTGGCGATGCCGATCAAGTTGAACGGCAAGCCTGATCACCTCGGTTGGCAACGGCTGGTCATCAGGCTGGCAATGTGCAGTTCTCGCTTCAGGTATTTTGCGTTGCCGTTATTGCTAAAGTCAGGGTGCCGGTGTAGGTTTCGGCAACGTTTACGTTGACTGGTCGCAGCTTGCTTTTGCCTTCTGGTTGCAACGGATGTAACTGGCGAAAGTGAGGCTGCGTCGGGGGCGCGAGAAAAACCTCCGCAGGTATTGTTTGCATGGGCTCATCTTTCAAGGTGATACCGAGGGTCGGTTTTCGACTGGGTCAAAGGGGGCTATCGAATGAAAGTTTTGCCGCTTGTCTTGCTGGCCTGTCTGGCGTGTTCGTTGACGTGTATTGCGGCGACGTCCGCCAATGGGCGGTTCAAGATCGAATACTCGGCCGCGACGACGGACGACACGCGGAGAATAGAAAAACTCGTGCGCAATTCGCATAACTTCGAGCAACTGGTCGATGCCTTCAACAAGATCTTTTACTTGCCGCGGGATGTAAGATTGCATTTTATGGAGGACGACAGCGGCAACGCACCGTTCTACCTGGATGGCGAGATCGTCATGAACTATGAGTTCCTGGCCGAGCACCGACAGATGTTCGCAGCGTACGAAGAGAACCTCGGCGACAAAAAAGTCGCATCACGCCAGGACAAGCTTGCCGACAAGGTGCTCGACGAAAAAATCCTGAAAGTCGGCGAGTTCGTTTTTTATCACGAGATGGGACACGCCCTGATCGACTTGTACGGTTTGCCGGTGGTTGGGAAAGAGGAAGACGCCGTGGACACGCTGGCCGCGATCGTATCGACGGATGTACTGGACGAGTCCGACAGCGCACTTGCGGCGGCCGAGAGTTATTCTATCTACGCCGCCAATCGCAAGGAATTCGAGGATGCCGATTTCTACGACGAGCACTCACTCGATGAGCAGCGTTTCTTCAGCGTCATCTGCATTGTCTACGGCAGCGATCCAGAGAAATTCAGCGGTCTGCTGGAGGAGTCCGGCATCCCCGAGGATCGCGCGGATGCGTGCCAGGAGGAGCACGATCAGAAGTACACGGCCTGGCAGACCCTGCTCAAACCGCACATGAAAAAAACGGCAGATGGCGAGACCGTTCTGTGATGGCGTTTTTGTTCGCGAGCATGTGTGGCGGACGAATAGTTTGACTATTGCAAAGTCGGCAGCGCTGCTCGAATTTCGCAGAGATCATCGCGACGATTCTGGTCTGGGCGTCGGATTGCATCATGAACCGCCCCGGCTTTCATGGAGGCTGTTGGGTTCAAGTCAGGCCGCCATCACGGTGGTCTGACCGGCAAGTTGCCGGTGTAGTTTGCCTCAGCCTCTGCCGGCGAGATTCAGCCGATCGGTTCGAGCACCCTTCCAGCAGCGTCTGCGCCACACAGCCGATCTTTGGCGCTATCGACTCAACCGCCGAGCACAGCGAGGGTACTCACCTCGGTGCTCCTGCACCATCCGCACCCCGCTCACGCACCTCCGGTGAGAGCTTGTTTGACTTGTTCATCGCTCAATCCTCTCAGAGATTTGAGCCTCCTCAAAGACCCGGTCGGGTCAGCGCAAACTCTATGAACACACCAGCGTGATAATCACCACCAACCTGGGCCGAGTGGGCGAGCGTTTTCAGCGATGCGGCCTTGTTGGATCGTGCAAATCCGCAGCTCCACTCGTTGCGATCGCGCTATTCGCCTTATCGTTTCCAGCAATTCCTCGCATTAACGCCATTCTAGACATTGGCACGGTCTTTGCGAATCCGCCGTCACGACAAATGTTTCTTTCCCACGCATCTGCATTCCAAACCCAAAAGACTGCATGAACGATGTCACCGCGATAAATGGAAGCAACTTGACGAAACTTGCCGCCGCAGAAGTAAAAACCAAGAGCGCCCGTCGTGGGTTTCGTGCTCACGCAGTGGAGAGCTGCGACCCACGCAGGTTCGCGCCGATGAAGCTCCAATCAGAGGTTGGTCTTTTCTTCACCGCAGAATCATTGAAATGAGCGATCACACTACGGCCCACAGGCTGCCCCCGGTCGAGTCCACTCGCATTTTGCTCAATGAGCATGCGACTGAACTTCGTGCTCGCCTTATAAATATGCGACAGAACATGGCCCAGGTACGGGGCGGTATCAGCGAGAGTCGCGCCGCGCAGCTACTTGAGACCACCGAGCATTTGATGCAGACGGCATTGCACGCTCAGGCCATTGCCGAGACCGCAGTTAGCGACTTGGCGGAGCTTGCTCACACAAGTCAGCACGATCCAGTGACCGGCCTACCCAATCGCGCGCTCGTGCTCGACCGGATCGAAAGTGCGATCGCCATAGCGCGCCGTCATGAAACGCGCATCGGGGTGCTCTTTCTGGATCTCGACGGTTTCAAGCTGATCAACGACGAGCTCGGCCACGCGGTCGGTGATCAAGCGTTGCAACTGGTTGCGCGCCGTCTTGAATCGATTGTGCGCGACTCCGACACCGTGAGTCGCTATGGCGGAGACGAATTCGTGGTATTGCTAACCGAAATATCGCAACCGGCCGATGCTGCCGTGATCGCCGAAAAGATAGGAGCGGCTCTGTCGTCCCCCTGTTCTGTGGGCGAACATGCGTTACATCTGTCCGCGAGTATTGGCGTCAGCATTTATCCGGAAGATGGCGAGGATGGGGCCGCCCTGATTCGTCGAGCCGACACGGCGATGTATCGGTCCAAGCGACGCAGTAAGGGCGGGTTCGAGTTTCATCATGCGCAAACTCCGGCCAACCACCGCGGTGCATTGGATGTGGTTGAAACGGCGCACGATACGACAATCCGTTCGCAACTTCCCGTGACGGTGGACGCACCCTCCCTCTGTGAGCTGCGTGCAGCCAACGAAAAGGTGGTGGTTGCTACCCAGAGCGTGCACGAATTGGAAATGGAGGCCGAACGCGCGCACCATCGTCAGATCAAGTTTCTGGCGATGGTGGCCCACGAGTTACGTAATCCGCATTCTCCGTTCCGCACGGCGGCCGAACTGCTGCAACACGCTCCCACGCAAGAGTCACAGTTTGCTGAGTTGCGAGTGATCGTCGAACGCCAATTAGCGCGCATGGCACAACTGATTGATGACCTGCTCGACGAATCGCGGGCCACAACGGGCAAGTTCCGCCTCGAGCCCACCACGGTTCGATTGGATGCCATCTTGGCTCAGTCCGTTCAGACATGTCGTCATGCGATGGACACGAAACTTCAGCACCTACACGTCAAACTCCCGTTGACTCCAGTCACTCTTTACGGTGATGCGGCGCGCCTCACGCAGATCTTCAGCAATCTGTTGGAAAACTCGTGCAAATTCACGCCGCTGGGCGGCAAGATTACGCTCGCAGTGGAAGTGCTCGACGATGTGATCGAGATCAGCGTTTCCGACAACGGCATGGGAATCTCGGCAGAGGTTTTGCCGAAAATATTCCAGTTGTTTGTCCGTGGCAAGCGAGCATTTGTGTTTCATGAATCCGGGCTTGGTATTGGCCTGGCCGTCGTACGCGAGCTGGTCGAAGCGCACGGGGGAACTGTTGTGGGTCATAGTCTCGGCAAGGACCTCGGTAGCGAATTTGTCGTCACACTACAAAAGACGAGCGGTCCAGAAGACGGCGCTCGCGTCAATTGACTGCTGGGTTTTATCTTGCGGGTCCGGAGCCGGGGTCGCGTCTTGTATTGCAAGATTCATCGGAAATCGAGGAGTCAGAATCAACGGACTCGTTCGATTGATTTGCGTCTTTGAATACAAAGCAACATTTCCCCAATCCCGGTTTCGCGCCAGGCTTTGCATTTCCGCTTTCCGCTTTCCGCTTGACGGCCGGCTTGTGCGATCACCGAGTTGATGACCTGCATGACGAAGCGCACAGTGTCTGGTTCGCTCAGCACCGAAAGCTATAGCTGTTGATTTGCATCCAATAGTGAGCCAGTTTTGCCAGACATTTGCGTCGAATATTAAGCCACGCGTTACCCCCCCCCTGCTGGACGATGATCCGTCTTGAGCATGAGAATCGGAGTGATCGACGTGGCGATATTGAGCGTGATTCGCCGTTGGCATTTCCGTGAAAGATTATCGGTTCGCGAGATTGCACGACGTACGAAGTTATCCAGGAACACCGTTGCCAAGTATCTAGCCACGAACCCATATTCTGTCCGTGGTTTGTAAGCAATTCTTGTCCAAATTTTGGGTCTTGGGACAGGATTATGAGTGAAAAATTCAACCATATCCTGTCCTGGCTGTGCGAAGGTGCGCTTGCGGTCGCCAGCCTCCCGGGCCTGTCAGGAATTTTGTGTTTGGGGCATAACATGACAAACAGGAGCATGTATGCCAAGCAAACCCAAGACCGCTACGGCGGCCAGTGCGGCGTTG
>JAYVTP010000501.1:0-2459 GCA_043788685.1 Pseudolysobacter sp.
TCGGTCGCGGCCTTGTTGCGCTCGTAATTGATCCACGAATCGGCGCCGCGACGTGGCAAGTTTTCGGTCAGCGTTTCTTCGGTCATGCCGAACGCCGACACCGACGAAGTGTGGATCAGGCGCGCGACTTTCGCGCCGCGCACCGCTGCGATCACGTTATCCGTGCCGCCGACATTGGTGAGCGTCTGCTGCGCCGCAGCGCCACGCCATGTGCTGGTATCCGCGGCGACATGGAAGACTGCATCGAGCGGTGCTGCCATCGCAGCCTTGAGCGAATCGGCATCACGCACATCACCGCGCACCGGTTGAGCACCAAGCGCACGCAAGGCAGCGGCGCTGGATTCGCTGCGTGCGAGTGCCAGCACCTCGACATTTTGCGCGAGCAATTGCTGTAGCAAATGACTGCCCAGAAAACCGCTGGCACCGGTAAGCAGAACGCGCACCATGACTATTCCCCGTTGATTGCTTCGCGAAGCTGAAGAAGTTGGTCGTCGGCAAATCACATTGCTGCGCCAGCCCGAAAAGTACTGATCCACGTCGCCGCATCGCGCTCCGGTAAGATAGCCTGCCTTGAGTCACGCGCCAATCATGTTTTTTCCTGCCTTTAACGATGCCGCGCGCCTGAAGCGCGAACTGCGCGAAACCTTCTCGCTCGCCGTGCCACTCATGCTGGGTCAGCTCAGCGCGATGCTGATGCCGTTCATCGATACCGTCCTCGCCGGCCATCTCGGTGCGAGCACGTTGGCGGCAGTCGCGGTCGGCAGCCAGATCTGGTCGTTTGCGATGATGTTCCTGATCGGCACGATGCTCGCTTTGCCACCGACCGTGGCGCAACTCGATGGCGCCGGTCGGCGCGCCTCGATCGGCACGGTGTTCCGTCAGGCGCTTTGGCTGGCGTTGGCGCTGGGCTTGTTCGCAGCCTTGGCGGTGCGGCAAAGCGAACCGCTGTTGCGTGCGATCGGCGTGGATGCCACGGTGTTACCGCAGGCGCTGGAATTCTTGCGTGCGATCAGTTTCGGCGCACCGGCGCTGGCGATTTATTTTGCGCTGCGCGGCATGAGCGAAGGCATCCGGCGACCACGTCCGACCTTGTATTTCGGCCTGTTCGGCGTGGCCCTGTTGCTGCCGCTGGCGTGGGCGCTGATGTACGGGCGGCTCGGCCTGCCTGCGCTCGGTGCGCGTGGTAGCGGCATGGCCACCGCGATCGTTTTGTGGCTGCAGGCGCTGGCGTTTTTGCTGTACGTGATGATGCGTCGGCATTATCGCGATCTGCAATTGTTCGCGCGTTTCGAATGGCCGGTGTTTGCACAAATCAGCGTCTTGCTGCGGCTCGGTTTGCCGATGGGAACATCGATCCTCATGGAAGGCGGCTTGTTCGTCGCCACCGCATTGCTGATCGGTTCGCTCGGCGCTACCGCGATGGCCGGACATCAGGTCGCGCTGAATGTCGCGTCGCTCACCTTCATGCTGCCACTGGGGCTCGCGATGGCGACGACGATCCGCGTCGGCAACGCGGTCGGGCGCAATGATCACAGCGGCGTGCGTTATGCCGGATTCGTCAGCATTGCGCTCACCCTCGGCAGCCAGTTGGTTTCGGCGTTGCTGATGTGGCTGTCGCGCATGCCGATCGCGCATTTGTATTCCGACGATGCGCAGGTCATCGCGCTGGCCAGCCAGTTGCTGCTGCTCGCAGCGATCTTTCAATTTTCCGATGGCATCCAGGTCGTCGCCAACGGCGCGCTGCGCGGTCTCAAGGATACGCGTGTGCCGATGCTGCTGACCCTGCTTGCGTACTGGATCATCGGCATGCCGCTTGGATATCTGCTCGGGTTTCATTACGGCTATGGCCCGCGCGGATTATGGGTCGGGCTGATCGCCGGGCTCGGCATGGCGGCGATCTTGTTGTTCACGCGCTTCTACCGTCTCGCGATGAATAATTCGTGGCGCACGATGGTCCCGGCGCCACATTCTTCACCGCAGTCATGACTTAAGTCGCGTGTGCACGACGCCGGTTTTGTCTAAGCTGCATCTCAACATTTCAGGAGCAAGGCATGGCCGAACAACGACCCAATATCATCGCGCGAGTTTTCAGGGCGCTCTGGAATACGGTGAATTTCACGCGGCGACTGGTGTTCAACCTGATCTTCGTCTGCCTGCTGGTGATTTTTTTCAGCGCGATGTTTGCGAAAGCGCCGAAGATCGCCGAGCGCACCGCGCTGGTGGTCGATCCGAAAGGCGCGATCGTCGAACAATTCACCGCCGCGCCGGCGCAACGTGCGCTCGACAAGATCGCCGGCAGCGAGCGCCGCGAAGTACAGCTGCGCGATCTCGTGCACGCTCTCGACAGTGCCGCCAAAGACACGCGCATCGAACGTGTGGTTTTTATTCCCGATGAAATATCCAGCGTCGGTCAAGCCAGTTCGCGCGAAATTGCCGCCGCGCTCGATCGCGTAAAAACT
>JAYVTP010000502.1:0-2638 GCA_043788685.1 Pseudolysobacter sp.
TGCCTGCAGACGATTCCAACCCATATGCGGCACACGCAGCGAAGCCGACCTGTCGAAATGCCGCACGCGCCCGGGCAGCAAGCCGAGACATTCGGTATCGCTTTCCTCCGAACTCTCAAACAATAACTGCATGCCGAGACACACACCAAGCACCGGCTGTTTCAGCGCACGCAGCGTATCGATCAGATCGAGCTTGTGCAGTTGTTGCATTCCTGGGCGCGCGGCGCCAACGCCCGGCAAGATCACATGCGTCGCGGCGCGAATCCGAGCTGCATCGGCACTGAGTTCGGCGATCACACCGAGCCGCTCCAGTGCATAGCGCACCGAACCGATATTGGTGCCGCCGCTATCGACCAGCACGACATTCTTTTTTGCCGAATCGCGATTTTCAACATCGCGATTCATAGCGTGCCTTTGGTCGAAGGCAAGGCATCACCGTCGCGTTTTATCGCTTGGCGCAGGCAGCGTGCGGTCGACTTGAAACAGGCTTCGATCATGTGGTGCGCATTTTCGCCGCGCACCGACAAATGCAGGTTGGCACCCAGCGTTTCGCACAGCGAACGGAAAAAATGTGGCACGAGTTCGCTCGGCAGACCACCGACCTGCTCGCGCGGAAACAGCCCATCGAAGACAAAATACGGACGCCCGGAAAGATCCAGCGCCGCAGTTGCTAGCGTTTCATCCATCGGCGCGGTAAAGCCGTAACGGCTGATGCCACGCTTGTCGCCGAGCGCTTGGCGCAGGGCTTGGCCGAGCGCGAGCGCGGAGTCCTCGATCGTGTGATGTTCGTCGATATGCAGATCGCCATTGCAGCTCAGGCTCAACGCAAACCCGCCATGCTTGCCGAGTTGTTCGAGCATGTGGTCGAAAAATCCAAGCCCGGTTTTTGCGACCGGATCGGCTTCGCGATCAAGATCGACCGATACGTGTATGCGCGTTTCCTTCGTAATGCGCTCGACTTCAGCGCGACGCGGACGATTGACGAGCTCATGCGCGATCTGCGCCCAGCTCAACGCATTCGGGCCGAGCAGAAATCCGCGGATACCGAGATTGCGCGCGAACTGTAGATCGGTTTCGCGATCGCCGATCATCGCCGATGCCGCGATGTCCATGTCGCCCCGATGCAGATAATGCAGCGCTAGACCGATGCCGGGTTTGCGCGTCGGCAGATTTTCATGGGCGAAACTGCGGTCGATCAGGGTCTCGCGAAAACGAATGCCCTGCGACTCGAAAATCTGCAGCATCAGATCGTGGGCAGGCTGGAAATCCGCTTCGGGAAAACTCGCCGTGCCGAGGCCGTCCTGATTGGTCACCATGACAAATTCGTAACCCGCGCGGTGCAAGGCAAGCAATGCCGGAATCACGCCTTCAACGAGTCGAACCTTGCTGATGTGATCGACTTGAAAATCTTCCGGCTCCTCGATCAAGGTGCCGTCGCGATCAACGAACAGGAGCTTGCGCATGCCCATCAGACCACCTCCGTCAATGCGCCGAGTGCCGCGAGCACGCGCTGATTTTCCAGCGATCGACCGATACTGATGCGCAGGCAATCGGTCAGCCCGGGATAATGCGAAACGTTGCGCAATACGATGCCCTGCGCAAGCAGCGTGCGATAGGTAAGTTGTGCATCGGCAAATCGCAGGCACAGAAAATTCGCCGCGGATGGCCAGATTTTTTTTACCACTGGCAGCGCAGCAAATGCGACGAGCAAGCGATCGCGCTCGGCGCACAACAAGCCAACACGTTGATGCATTTCGCTGATCGCTTCGCTGCTCAATACTTTCAGCGCAGCATTGACGCTGACAGCGGGCAGCGGATACGGCGCCATGACTCGGCGCAACAAATCGATCAACTCGGGCGCCGCCAGCGCCACACCGATGCGTGCACCCGCGAGCGCAAATGCCTTCGACAAGGTGCGCAACACCACGAGGTTATCGTGCTGCGCAAGCAAGCTCGCGGCGCTGGCTTCACTGGAAAACTCACCATACGCTTCATCGATTACAAGCACCGCACGATCCTTCAGTGCGGTGGCGACATATTCGATTTCTTTCAAGCCGACCACGCCGCCGGTCGGGTTGTTCGGCGTGCATACATACACCAGCCGAGTCGTGGTCGTGACCGCCTTCAGCAACGCATCGATATCGAGTGAGAAATCTCGGTCGGCGCGCAACGGCACTTCACGCACTCGCGCATTCTGGATGCGCGCACACACCGCGTACATGCCGAAGGTCGGCGGCGAAATCACGATGCCATCCTTGCGGGCGCGACAGAATGCGCGCGTGAGCAGATCGATGAATTCGTCGCTGCCGCGGCCAACCAAAGTCTGCGCCGCGGTCACGCCATAAATCGCGGCGAGTTTTTCAACCAGCTCGGCCGGCTGCGGATCGGGATAACGGTTCAGATGCTGGCCATCGTCGCCGTGCGGCGGCCACGGATTTTCATTGGCGTTAAGCAATACATTGCCGCCGCTCGCCTCCATGCGCGCCGAACTGTACGCCGCAAGATTGCGAATTTCGGCACGGGCGAGATCGAGCACAGTCATGTATTTTGCTCCAGTGCCTGCAGCCGCACGGTGACTGCGCGTTCGTGTGCGTGCAGGCCTTCGCAACGCGCGAGCGTCGCTGCATCCGGTCCGATC
>JAYVTP010000503.1:0-1615 GCA_043788685.1 Pseudolysobacter sp.
AACGTGCGTTTCCTGTTTATCGGCACCGCCGACGATAGCGCGCGAGTCAAGGCCGCGGTCGATCCGACCGGCGTGGATTTCCGCAACGTCGAAATGAAATAACGTGCCGCGGCGCGCGAAGTCGATTTGCGCGCCGTTGCTTGTTGTCGAGCGCGCCTCACCCCATTACAAGCAAACCGCTTGTCTCTACACGTATTTGCGCGCGTTTGGCAGCTCACTGCGCAATTTTTCCTGCGCTGATTACCATCGGAAGATATTACGCCCGCCATGGCTTTGCTGATCACCGACCAATGCGTCAACTGCGATGTGTGCGAACCGGTGTGTCCGAACAAGGCCATCGCGCAGGGCGAAGTGGTGTATGAAATCGAACCCTCGCGCTGCACCGAATGTGTCGGCCATTTCGACACGCCGCAGTGTGTCGAAGTCTGCCCGGTGGAATGCATCTTCATCGACCCCGAGCACACCGAATCGCGTGACGCGCTGCAGACTAAATATCGCGCCCTGACTGGAGTTATCGAATGACAATTACCCCGCAATTGCGCATCGTGGCCAGCGCGCTGCTGCTCGCGCTTGCGAGTTTCGGCCATGCCGCTGACAAACCATTGCACGCGGCGATCGCCAGCGCACACACGCTTGCCACACAAGCCGGTTTCGACGTGCTCGCGCAGGGCGGCAACGCGTTCGACGCGGCGGTTGCCGTTGCGTCCACGTTATCCGTCGTCGAGCCGCAAAGTTCCGGCATCGGCGGCGGCGGATTGTTTCTGCTGCATCGCGCGCGCGACTCGAAAGACATCATGCTCGATGCGCGCGAAACCGCGCCGGGCGCGAGTAATCCGGCGTTGTATCTGGATGCCAACGGCGAGCTCGATCGCGACAAATCGGTGAACGGGCCGCTGTCGGCAGGCATCCCCGGCGAGCCCGCAGCACTAGTCTGGCTGGCGGCGCATTACGGCAAATTGCGGCTGAAAAAATCACTCGCGCCAGCCATCCGCATCGCTCGAGATGGCTTTCAGCCGGACTCGCGTTTTCTCAAGGAACTCGCGCAGCGCCAGCCGGTGATCGTGCGTTATCCGGCCTCGGCAGCATTGCTGCTCGATCAAGGTGTGGCGCCGAAAGAAGGCTGGGTGTTCAAGAATCCCGATCTCGCGCACACGCTCGAGCTGATCGCCGAGCAAGGCAACGATGGATTTTACAAGGGCGAGCTCGCGCAAAAACTGGTCGATGGCGTGCATGCGGCAGGCGGCAACTGGACTCTAGCGGATCTCGCGCAGTATCAGGCCAAGGAACGCGAGACCATCAGCATCGATTACCACGAATGGCATATCGTGACCGCCACACCGCCATCGTCCGGCGGCATCGCGCTGGCCGAGATGCTGAACATCCTCAGCGGCTACGATCTGGGCAAACTCGACCATGTGCATCGCACGCACATCATCGTGGAAGCGATGCGTCGCGCCTATCGCGATCGCGCCGAATATCTCGGTGATCCGGATTTCGTCAAAATGCCGCTGGCCGAACTAGCCAGCCCGTTGTATGCGGCCGGTTTGCGCGCGTCGATCCATCCGGAAAAAGCCACGCCCAGCGACTTGCTGCCCGGTTACCTCGCGCCGCCGCA
>JAYVTP010000504.1:0-5252 GCA_043788685.1 Pseudolysobacter sp.
ATTCAGTGATTGCGGGGGTGGTTGGCGCGAATTCCCTGTTCAACGGGGTGAGCAATGACGATGCCGTACTGTCGCGCGATCCGGCTGTAGTCGAATGCATGGAAGACACGACATTTCACGACGGTTTCGATCAGACCAGCGACTTCTGATTTCTGTGAGCGATCAGCGCGCGGTGCACCAATAATTTTCGCTGCGGTATGTCCCCTTTTGCGCAATATCCCGTAACGCCCTACACGGCATCCCGGAAAGTCCATGCGGCGCATATTCGCACTAGCCAGAAATCTGCCCGCTGCAAAAATTCGTATCGCGTATCGACGGCGCTGATGTTGCGGCTGGGGGCAAATCGAGCCAGACACGCGTGCTGATCTGCCGCTGCATCAACGCATCGCCCCCGCTTTCTCTCCAATGAAGGAAAACATCATGCATCGCTCAAGTCAGCCTGGTAATGGCCCGACCAAACACGCCGTATTCATGCAACAACTGCAGTCATTTTCGCCGCTGAAACGTCGGTTTGCGATGCTGGCAATCGCGCTTTCATTTTTGACGCTCGATGCGACTGCGGCGTCCGTGTACGGCCCAGCCGGGGTGCAGCCGGCCAGTATCGGTGGAACTTTAGGTGCACCTTTCGTGGCGACCACGGCAGATTTCAACAACGACGGCTATACCGACGTGGCCGTTGTCAAAAACAATAATGACGACAGCGGTAGTTTGGCCATCTATACGGCCAATGCGATCGGCACACTCACGCTGAGCCATGACTACGGCGTGTTCAACTTCAAGAATCCGACCGGCATCACAGCGGCTGACGTAAATGGTGATGGCAAGATCGATCTGATCGTCACCGACGATATCGGCGTATCGGTGTTATTGGGCGTCGGCGACAACAGCGCGACTTTCGTCGCGGCCAGTCCGCAACATCCGGCGCTTGCCGATGCCTATCGGCATGCCTACAGCGCGGCGGTTGCAGATATCAATCACGATGGCAAACCCGATATCGTCACGCTTGCTTACGGTAGCAGTACGACCTATGTCGAAGTTCTGCTGGGAGCCGGTGGCGGTAAATTCGTTTCGGCCTACCAGTACGATATCGACCATGCGGTTAGCCTGTCGTTGGCCAAGCTCGATGCCGATGCCGAGCTGGATATCCTGCTGACCACGGCCGATAAAGTTTCGGTAATGAAAGGTCTCGGCACCGGGTCCTTCATCCCGCTGGGCCAGGTGCTGGATGTCAGTGGCAACGTGTACTTGACCTTCGATTCGCAAGCGGTCGATCTTGACGGCGATGGCAAGATCGACCTGGTGATGACCAATACTTTTGGCAACGGCGTGTGGTTGGCCAAGGGCAACGGCAACGGCACATTTCAGACGCCGAAACATTTGTATGCCACCGGCGTGCCGAGTGACAGTGGCCGCGACATGGGGAAAACCGTGATCGCCGATGTCAATGGTGATGGCTTGCTGGATATTGTCTCCGACGGTTACGTCTTGCTGCAGCAGCCGAGTCATGCGTTCGTCTACGCGCAGCACATTGGCTACTCGCAGACGCGAATGCTGACCGGTCTCGATCTGAATGCCGATGGCTGCGCTGATGTGATCACGCGCGGACCAGGTTTGAGTGATATCGCGATTTTCAAAACCTTGACGTGTTCGCCGAATCACATCATTCAGAGCGGCAGTCCGCAAAGCACGGTATACGGCACCGCGTTTGCGACACCCTTGTCGATCACGGTGAAGAACGGCGTGAATGCTGGTGTGCCGAATCTGCTGGTGAGCTTTTCCGCGCCGACCGGTGTAGCAATGCCGAGTGCGAGCGGCTTCACCGGCGTAACCGACGCGCAAGGCAAAGTCAGTTACACAGCGGTCGCCAACAATGTGTTCGGCTGCTACACCTTGCACGCGGTGATCGAGGGTTACAACGGCGGCAATCCGGAAAATTTCAATCTGTGCAATACCGGCGCCAACCTGCTTTCCGTGACCACCGGCGACAACCAGAGCGCGCTGGTCAACACGCCATTCACGACGCCGTTGCAGGTCAAGCTGACCGATGATTCCAACGTGCCGAAATCCGGCGTGACGGTCAATTTCAGCGCACCCAATTCCGGCGCGCGTGCGCTGTTGTCGGCAGCGTCGGCAGTCACCGACGTCAATGGTCTGGCATCGACCACGGCCACTGCGGCATCGATGTCGGGCTCGTACAATATTGCGGTTTCGGCAGCGGGTGCGACACCCACGGCGATCAAGCTCAGCAACGCAGCGACGGCGGGATCGGCGGCATTGATTTATGTTGACGCCTCAAACCCGCAATATGCGTATGTGACCAAGGCATTCTCCGGGCCGTTCACGATTCATGTGCAGGATTTCTTTGCCAATCCCGTCGCTGGTGAAACCGTGCTGTTCCAGATCACGCCCGATGCAGGCAGCGGCGCATCAGCGGTATTTTCCGCATTGAGCGCAGTGACCAACCTTGCTGGCGATGCGCAAGTCACCGCGATGGCGAATGGTTTTGCCGGGCAGTACACGGTTAAGGTGAGTGTGCAGGGCAGTTTGATTACGAGTCCGCATACCTTCCAGTTGCGCAATATTGCCGATCTGGTCGGCGCCATGTCGCTGGAAAGCGGCACACCGCAATCGACCTTGGTCAACACCAGCTTTGCACAAAAATTGCGTGTGCGCGTAACCAATAGCGATGGTCTCGTCACGCCGCAAGTGCAGGTATTTTTCCTCGCCAGCGGCGGCGCGACGCTTTCTGCGATCAGTGTATTGGCGGATGCGAATGGCTACGCCGAAGTAACGGCCACGGCGGACAATACGGTGGGTACGTATCAGGTCACGGCGATCGTCGATGGCGATCACACCTCGACCGAATCCGATATCAGTCAGGTATTCAATCTGACCAATCTCGCACCGGTTTTCATCCAGAACGCACAGGCGATTCCCTCGCTTTCGACCGGCGCATTGGCGCTGCTCGGATTGCTGATACTGGTGGTCGTCGCAAGCAGGCGACGTCGTTCGCGCAACTGATTCAAACCAACTGCGGCGGCTGTGATGCCACGCAACTGTCGCCGCGGTGCACTGAACGCATCGCGGTGAAAATTCATGACATGCCAAGAGATTTACTCATGTCACAACTGCAGGCTTGTGTCTTGATCGCAACAATGTTCGGGGCGTCGACATTTGCCGCTGACGCTCCGGCCAAGGACTGTGCGTTGATCGACAGCATCGCCGACAAATACGGCTTCAAGCGCTGAAATACTGAGCGAAAGTTTGTCAGACGATACAAGCCACAGGGCAATCATCGGCACGCCATGCCCCCTTTCTGGCCGAATCTCGTAGTTCAAGACACGACTACCAATCATGTCACTCGGGAGATTCGCTCATGTCCACCAAGATAGTATCTACTTTGCAAAAGCTGCCGCCGGCCGGCGCGCTGCTAATGTTGCTTTTCTCGGTTGCACCGGTGTATGCAACTACCACATGCGTCAGCACCGATAGTGCGCTGCAAACTCAGTTGGCGATCGCCAGTATCGGCGGCGGTGGCTCGAACACCATCCGGCTGGTGCAGCGGTTCGCCAGTGGCGATCACTACACCCTGCCGGACATCAATCTGAGTTTCCTGCAACCGATCACGCTGGAAGGCGGCTACACCGCCAATTGCGCGAGTCGCAGCGTCAACGCAGCGAATACGATCATCGACATGGGCGGCCATTTTTTCTCGCTGACGCAGCCCAGCGCCAGTCCAACGGCCCTGGTCAGCCTTGAGGGACTCACACTGCGCAACGGTTATTCGGTGATTCTGAACACGGGACAATATGGCAGTTTTAACGACGACGCCGGAGCCGTGCGACTTTCGCATGTGCGAATCACCAATTTCAGCGCCAGCAGCACGAGTGTCGATCCATTGTTTCGCGATTTTCCGGTGAAAATCGTGGCGCATGCCGCATCCATAACACTCGAGGACGTGCAGTTTGATCACCTCACGCAACTTAGCGGCAGCACGTCGTGCGCCGTCAATCTGAGCCTGGATGAAGATAGTCTGGCGTCGCTGCGTTACGTTACTGCAGACCTGTCCAGTGCCAAAAAACTCTGTGTTTCGGTCGAGCAATCATCGGGAAATTATGCCGCAGAAATCTACAACAGCATCGTCTGGTCGTCGGACGGCAGCGCTGTCGGTATTGCAACGCTCGATGAAACTAATTCACGCACGAGCTTCGGCCTCAAGCTGGTCAACAGCCTGTATCGCAGCGGAAGCATCGGTGGTGTCGCTAGCGTCAGCACCTCCAATCCATCGTTCAGCGATCCGCAATGGTCATTGCCGGGTAGTGGCAATTATCACCTCGCGTTCAATTCGCCAGCGGTGAATTCCGGCACACTGATCGTGCCGGGCGGCTCGCCCGCGACCGACATTGAAGGCGTGTCGCGCATCATCGGCGGTACGCCGGATCGTGGTGCCTCCGAATCGACATTCAGCAATTTGCCCGATTTCATCGTGACCAACAGCAGCGATTGCAGTACCACTAATTGCGGCAGCTTGCGCGATGCGATCACCCAATCCAACGCGAACGGTAACGCCAGCACGATCAGCTTCAATATTCCCAACACGGTCGGCAGTCCTTGTCCGCATGTGATCGGCCTGGGCTCGGTGTTGCCGCCGATTACCTCGCCGATCACGATCAATGGCTACACCCAGCCGGGCTCGGTGCAGAACAGCGATACCGATGCGTTCAACGCCAACCTGTGCGTACTGGTCAAGCCGGCATCCGGCACGCTGACCACGGGTTTGCGTGTATCGACCGGCAGCACCAGCGCCTCACTGGTGTTGCGTGGACTTGGCATGGGCGGATTTGGCCAGCCGGTATTGTTGCTGGACGGTATCAATCATGTCATCGCCGGCAATCAGTTCGGTGGCAGCGTGAGCGGTGTCAGTCTCCCGAGTGCCGGTTTTTACGGTGTTGCTGTGGGGGGCAATGCCACGGCGAGTGTGATCATCGGTGGCGCAAATCTGGTTGACCGCAACGTGATCGTGGGCGCGAGCGCGGGTGTCAATATTCAGAATGGTGTGAGTGCGGCGGATGGCTGCCAGATCATCAATAATCTGGTCGGACTCGGCGCCGATGGTACGACGCTGATTCCAAACAGCACTGGCATCGACGTATCCGGCGACGGCTGCGAAATCGTCGGAAATCGAGTCGCAAGCAACGCCCGCGGGATCTGGATCAACGGTGGCAACAGCAATGTCGTGCAGCGCAATCAGG
>JAYVTP010000505.1:0-2239 GCA_043788685.1 Pseudolysobacter sp.
GAACAATTCGCGTTGCCCGACGCGATCGGCGTGATGCGCAAAACCCGCCAGCAGGATCGCAACGGCACATTGGTCAACCTCAGCGGCGCCGACCCGCTGAATCTTCTCGGCACCGTGCTAACCGGCAACAAGGTGCCGACGTTGACCGGATCGCGCGTGTTGTATCGAGATGGCGTACCGATCGCGACCTTGGTCGCCGGCGTGTTCATACCGCTCGAAGTCATGGATGAAACAGCAGAATGGACGGCGCGGAATCAACTGCTGCGTGATACAACATTACCGATGATTACCGTGGATGCGCAAACCCAATAGCGTCAGTATCTGATAGCGAATCGATACCGTTCATTCTGCCGATAACACTAAAATCCATAATTCAAACCGAGTCGCGCCGCACACGAAAAATCCTTTTAACCCATTTACCAATTCCGATGCTGGAGTTCAAATGCCAAATTTACCGAAGTCCGGTGCCGTGTTGTTCGCCAAAGACCTGCCGCGTTTGGCGAAATTTTATGAGGGACTTTTGTCGATGACGATAGTCGTCGCTGAAATCGATCACATCGTGCTGGAATCGGATGTCTTTCGACTCGTGTTGCACGCTATCCCGAAGCAGATCGCCAAGTCGATCACGATCACATCGCCGCCAACACGGCGCACGGACATTCCGGTAAAGCTGATGTTCCCCGTGCCCAGCATCGCCGACGCACGAACCAAAGCCGCAGCCTTGGGCGGCAAGCTCAACCCCAAAAGCAAAGAATGGGAAGCACGCGGATTTCGCGCCTGTGATGGTAACGATCCCGGAGGCAATATCGTGCAGTTTCGCGAGAGTGCTTAGATCGAAAAACCGCCGCCACTGAAAGGTGGTCTATGGACAACATCTTCCGACGATTTGCAGAATCGGGATTTGCCATTACGCTTTTTGTAACTCGTGAGTTTCATGCCATTGTCGGATGACGCGGCGGCGCCGTTCATCTGATCACCTCATAGGCGACAAGATAGCCAAAGTGGCATTTGTAAAGCTTACTCGTGCGCTGCTGAAAATCGTGATCACCACAAGTGTGCTAAAGTATTTATAGGTAACACCTTGGAGCTTGGCGATGGCCACAACAACCAGCATCAAACTCGACACTGAAATCAAAGATCGTGTGCAGGCGCTCGCGTCGGCCCGTCGTCGCACGCCGCACTGGATCATGCGCGATGCGATTGAACAATATGTGGCGCGCGAAGAAAAGCGCGAACACCTGCGGCTGGATGCGCTCGCGGCATGGACTGATTATCAAGCTACGGGACTGCATGCCACCGCTGCAGAAGCTGATGCGTGGCTGGCAAAACTTGAAGCAGGTGAAGATGCAGAAACACCGGCATGCCACACCTGATTTGGTCACCAACTGCCCTGCGCGACGTGGCGCGTTTGCACGCATTCCTGGTCACGAAAAATAGAGACGCCGCGACACGTGCAATCAAGGCGATTCGGCAAAACCTGAAGCTACTCGGCACTCATCCCGAAGCCGGAAGACCGATCGAAATGCTGCCTCACGAGTTTCAAGAATGGTCGATCAGTTTCGGCGACAGCGGTTATATTGCACTGTATCGGTACGATGGCCGACAAGTGATTATTCTGGCGGTGCGACACGCGAAGGAGCTGGATTATTGAAATGCTCCGCGGTGTGAAATTTCACCTTGGGTGCAAATACGCAGGGTTGGCTTTTGCCCACCGGAATACCAAATAGTCCACTCCCGCCGCAGCAGCGGTTACTTACCTCACGAACGGGTTTTTCACGAATCGATGCTTGTCACCCTAGCCCGTTTTCTCGATCCTTGGGAAGCTTACGTCATGCGGGCACGGCTCGATGCAGATGGCATTCCGGCTACTGTCGCATTGGCCAATCATGCCACCGCAGACTGGCCAATGTCGCTGGCGCTCGGTGGCACCCTCGTGCAGGTGCCCGCAGGCTTCCTGGAACAGTCTCGGCAGATTCTCTCTGACTACCATGCAGGGATTCTGGAAGATGAATTGAATGAAGTAATGGATTTGCAAAAAGAGCATTGCCCGCGCTGCGGTTCAATGGATTTTAATCGCACCATGCGAAAGCGTCATCGTATGTTTACAATTTTCATTGCTCTCTTCTTTGGACCCTTTCCCACTAGGGCCTGTTAACACTTATCGCAACGCTTCAACAATGAGCGCGAAGTGGATGAAGGCAATGAACATGATATCCAGCTTCTCAAAACGCGAGAAGAT
>JAYVTP010000506.1:0-4625 GCA_043788685.1 Pseudolysobacter sp.
GCAATAGCCACGCGTTGTTTCTCGCCGCCGGACAATTCGATCGGACGCAAACGACTGCGACTCGACAAGCCGACTTCATCGAGTGTCGCCATCGCGCGCGTACGTGCCTGCGCCAGCGGCATGCCGAGATAACCGAGCGGCAACATCACTTGCTCGAGTGCCGTGAGTGCCGGAAAAAGATTGAAACCCTGGAACACGAAACCGGTATGGCGCAGACGAAAACGTTCCATCGCAGTGGGCGACAAACGCCAGAGATCTTCGCCGAGCGCTTGCACGCGGCCAGAGTCCGGGCGCAGCAGTCCGCTGAGGATTGCCAGCAGCGTGCTTTTGCCGCAGCCGGACGGACCGGAAATCAGGGTTAGCTCACTCGCGGCGATGCCGATTGAAAGCCCGCGTAATACATCGCTGCGCACGCGTCCCGAGAGGAACGATTTGTGCAGTGCTTCCGCTTCGATGGTCAGCGTGGTCATGGCGATATCAACGCAGCAAGGTTGCCGGATCGGCGTGGCGCAATGCGCGTACCGCCATCAAGCCGGAGACCAGCGCTATGCCCATCACCAGCACGCCGCATGCGAGCACGGTCAGCACATCGAGATCGACGGGTACATCCTGCTGCCGCGCCAGCGCGATGATCAGCGCACTCAATGCACCGCCGATCAGCAGGCCGATCGTGCCGACCCAACTGGCCTGTTCGAGTACGACATTGCGCAAGCGCCGAAAGCTCACACCGAGCGCGTGTAGCGTGGCGTATTCGCGTACCGAGCCGGCGACCGCGGACATCAAGGTCTGGCTGGTGATCACCGCGCCAACCAGAAACACCACGACGGCGAGAAACAAGAATCCGAGGCCGGCGCCGGTTTCAAACATCCAGTAACGCACCGCGCGTTGTGCAAATTCGTCGCGTGTCCACACCGCAAAACGTTTCGCGCCGACCGCGCTGCTCAAGCGTGTGCGCGTGGCTTCGGCGCTGACCGGATCGTGCAGCCGCAGCACGTAATACGCGACCTTGCCGCTCGCCGCGGTATCGCTATCGAGGCGTCGTGCGGTTGCCAGCGAGGTGACGATATTCACGCCGCCGAGCGCGCGCAATCCGGCGGCGACACCAACAATGCGCACGCGCTGGCGATTGATCGTGGCGCTGTCGCCGACATTCAGACCAAGCTTGTCGAGATCGGCGCGATCCACGATCACACCACCGGGTTCGAGCAGGCGCTGGCGCAATTCACCGCTCAGCGCGGAAGCAAACATCAAGCCGTCGGCGCGTGGATCGATGCCCGAGATGAATACCGAAACACCACCGCGACTTGCCGGGCCGCGCCAGTCGCCATCCAGCCACTGGAACGGTTCGACCTGTGCGACGTTGCTGTCCATGCGCAACAGCATTTCGGTTTCGCTTGAAATCGGGCGCCCGAGTTCTATGCTTTGCGTGCCCGGATAACCGACCCACAGATCGCCCTGCGAGGCGCGAATATAGACACTCGCGCTGTTGAAAATTCCGAAAATCAGCGCTGCCTGCATCAGCAGCAACAGCCCGGAAAATGCCACCGCCAACGCCGCCGGAAAAAATCGACGCCATTCGTAAATCAGCGTCTTGCGGGCGAGGGCGACGATCATTGTTCGGCATCCGGCGCGGGTAATGGCGCGCCGCCGAGCGCCTTGTACAACAGGATGAAGGCGAGGCTGTGTGCTTCCTGCGTCTGCGCCAATTGCAGCTTGGCCTGGAGCAACGCGCTGGCCGAATCCGCATGATTAATACCATCGGCCAGGCCGAGGCGCAGTGCCACCTGCGTGCTGGCATCAGCTTGTTCCAATGCGCTGATCGTGATCTGTTCTTGAGCTACGCGCTGGTGCAGTTGCTCATTCAATGCCAGCGCGTTTTCGGTTTCGGCGATGCCCTCCAGAATCGCCTGGCGATAGGCCAGCAGCGACGCTGCCAATTCGTCTTCGCGTGCGTGCAAAGTGGCGCGGCGCTGGCCCCAGTCGAATAATGGAATATCGATGCTCGGTCCGAGCGAAAAAATTCCGTCGATATCGCCAACGTGCTTGCCGCCTTCAATGAACGAATAGGTCAAAAGGCCATGCAGAGTGAGCTTCGGAAAAAGATCGGCCCACGCCAGGCCGCGCTCACCGGCACTTTTCAGCACGGCTTGTTCGGCGCGTTTGATTTCCGGACGCGTGCGCAAAAGATCGGCAGGTGTCTGCTCGATCCGCAAATCGTGCAAGGTTGGCGGCATCGCGACGATCGATAGTGCTGGATCGGGCTCGGTTTGTGCGAGCAACACGGCGAGTTGATGTTGTGCCTGGGTGATCGCTGATTGCGGTTCGATCAGCGCGCTCTGTGCTTGCGACAATTCGGCTTCGGCACGATGCAGCTCGATCGTGGTGGCAAGTTGCTGTTGCACGCGGCTGTGCGTGAGCGCCAGTTTTCGCCGCAACGTCTGTGCGATCTGATCGAGCAGCAAAAATCGTTGCTGTGCCGAACGCATGCTCACGTAAATCCGCGCTACTTCGGCCACCAGTGAAACGCGCGCGGCCTGGCGATCCGCTTCGGCCAAGCCGATATCGCCTTTGGCGACTTCATTGCTGTTGTGCGAAAGCCCGAACAGTCCGATTTCCCATGCCACGTCCGGCCCCGCCTGAATGTAACTGGCGGTGCCGGTGGGATTGGGGATGGCGATGGTATGAGCGCTGAGATTTGGCAGGAAACTCGCCTCAGTGCGCCGTGCCAGCTCGCGCGCGGCGTGCACGCGGTAGCCGGCTTGCGCTAGCGTGAGATTGTCGCGCAGCGCGAGGTCTACCAGACGATCCAGCTCCGCATCGTTGAACGCGCGCCACCAGCTACGGAAATCCGGAGCAGGGCCGAGGTTGCTATCGGCCTGACGCAGATTGCGCCACGATTGTGGAATATCGTGCGTTAGCTCGGCCGGCCTGACCGGGGCTTCCCCGCAGCCAGCGATGACGACAAGAAATGTCGCTGCCACCACCAAGCGCATCATGCAATACAGCGTAACTGTGCCGCGGCACGATTTTCGAGCACGCGCTTGTTCCTGGTCGGGTTCGGCAAAATGCACAGGCGACAATCGCAGTGAGGTGGGCTGGGAAGAGCGTCAATTTCGCCAGAACGCGATAATTATCCGCTGCATTCTACGCAATCGAAACGCTGAAAAACATTACGGCAGGAAATGTCGGCAGGATTCGTTCAGATGGAAAAGCTCATGCATTTTCTGGCTCGGAGCAGAAATGTTTTGTGTACAGGATTGGCAAGCGGATTTGTGAATCGCACGCTCACCAGCAAGCCATGTTCGGGCATCGCGTCGTCGAGGTCGATCGGCGCCATGTTGCAAGGCGATGTTCTTGATGATCGCCAGCCCCAGGCCACTAGCCGTGGTGCGTGTGCCGGTGAGCGATAAAAACGATCGAAGATCCGTTCGCGTTCGTCGAGCGCGATACCTGCCGGATGTAGTGACCATGATTGCAAACACGATAAAACGCGCCGTCTACCGAAGGCAAAGTGAGTGTCGAATAACCGAGATCCGGTAGCGGTGGCAATGAATTGATGAGTTGCGACGAATACCTCAGCTTGTCGCCGTCGTCATGGAACTGGATGACGAAATCTTCGTACATGCGGGAGTTCGGCGTGCGTGGCCCAGCGCCGCCGGAAAGGTTGATATCCGGCACTGCCAACGCAAAATCCAACAGTTCGTCGATTTCCGTGCGCGCCACGTAATAGATGCATGACGCGACCGCGAGACAACCAATGGCAAGACCTGTGAGCAGACGCGTCAGCAGCTGATGCCGGATCGATTTCATGTCACGTGGGTGGCCATGTAGCCGAGGCCGCGTATGGTTTTGATGAGGCCGGTTCCGAGCTTCTTGCGCAGGCCGTGGACATACACTTCGATGAGATTGCTCTCGACGCCTTCGCTGCCGCCGTAGAGCCGTTCTTCGAGCTGCGCACGCGTCAGCACCAACCCGGGTTGTTCGATTAGAATGCGCAGCAAATCGAATTCTCGCGGGGTAAGTTCGACCGGTTCGCCATCGAGAGTGACGCGACGCGTGCGTTCGTAAAGCGCGATGTTGGCGAACTGGATATCGGATTCGCTTCTGCCGCTGGCGCGTCGCAACAGCGCGCGAACGCGTGCACTGAGTTCGCCAAGCTCGAACGGTTTTACCAGGTAATCGTCGGCGCCGACGTCGAGCCCCTGAATGCGATCGGAAACGGCATCGCGCGCGGTGATGACGAGTACCGGCATGATCTTGCCGGTACGGCGCACTTCGGCCAATAGCTCCAATCCGTCGATGCCCGGAAGGCCGAGATCGAGCAGCAACAAATCGTACGAATTTTTTTCCAACGCCCGCTTGGCGGCGATGCCGTCTTCGATCCATTCGACCGTGAATCCGTCCTGGTGCAGGCCCTTTTGGATGCCGGCACCGATCATTCGATCATCTTCAACTAACAGCAATCGCATGTCTGCAGTCCTGTATCGCGCTTTTTTAGGTCGGTTATCTTTGCACGGGGCGTGGCGCGGGACAAATCGCGCATCGCGCTTCAAGTTTGATGCGGGGAAATATCACGAAGAAACCGGATCGAGCAAAAAGTCGGTGTACTGGAAGCGACCGTCGCG
>JAYVTP010000507.1:0-2406 GCA_043788685.1 Pseudolysobacter sp.
TTCATGCTGCCGCGGTGATTCTCGAACAGAACGCGGCGCTGACGATCTGATTCGCTGTCTGCACCGAGTTGGAGTGCCTTGTGGTGCGCGAGACGAAGCAGTTTCGAGTCAATGCATTTCGGGATTAGTCTCGACCTTGGTCGATAGCTCGCGGATAAACGCGAGCGTGTCGGCCAAGGTCGGAATCGACGTGCGGAATTGACGCGAGAACGCGAGCAGGATGCGCGAATGGCCCACGTCAGGATAGATTTTCAGCGCGACCGGTTCGTGTTTTTCGCGCAGATGCGCGGCGAGCGATTCGGCATTGCGCGGCTCCACTTCGCTATCGTCGGCGCCATGCAGCAGCAACATCGGCGGCTCGTCGCCATTCACAAAATTGACCGGCTGCGAATCGTGGCGACCATGCGGTGTGTTGCCGAAGATTTCCGCTTCGTTCTCGACGTACGGCAAAAAATCATATGCGCCGGCAAGACCGATCACGCCGGCCAAATCGCGCGGCATCATGTCGACGGCTTTCAGATAACGCGCATCGGTGGCAAGTAACGCGGCAATATGTCCGCCGGCAGAATGGCCCATCACGAATATATTTTTTGGATCGCCACCGAATTGTGCAGCGTGATCACGCGTCCACGCTACCGCCAGCGCGGCATCCTGCATGAACGCGGGAAATTTCACTTTCGGATATTTGCGGTAGTCGGGAATCACGACAATCACACCGTTGCTGGCCAGCGCCTCGCCGACAAAACGATACCAGCGCCGTTTGCCGCCTTCCCAACTGCCGCCGTAGAAAAACACCACGACCGCTGCCTTGTCGGCCACTTTGGGCGCATACACATCGAGCGATAGGGCATGGCTTTGATCGAACATGATGTCCGGTGTTTCGCTCAGATCGCGCGCGGCATGCACCGCATCCAGCGTCGAAAAAAATACATCGGCACAACCGACCAACGTGCTCGCGGTCGAAAACACGACAAGCACAATCAGCCAGCGCCAGGCCGACCATCGCGACGGAAGGCGCCGGTTGCCATGCGGGGTGGATGTTTCTACCATCGGCTGATTGTGCAACAGGAAGTGCGTGAATGAATTCGACACCTTCGCAATTATTTGTAAGCGTGCCCGAGCGCAATACTGGCGATGCCTTGTTGCGTGGTGCGCAGGCGCATCATGTCTCGTTGAGCATGATGGCCGACACCAAGGCCAATATCATCATCACCGTTTCCTCGATCGTGCTGACCTTGAGCATGGGGCGATTGAACCAACCGGAGCTGCGTCTGAGCGTGCTGACGTTGACCGGATTTACGCTGCTGGCATTGCTGCTGGCGATCCTTGCCGTGTTGCCGAAATATCGACCGTTCAAGCTCACTCAAACCGAGCTGCCGAGTCATTTCAATCTGCTGTTTTTCGGCCATTTCGCGGAGCTTTCACGCGAGCGTTTTCTAGTCGAGATGGCGCGTACGCTGCAGGCCGACGGCTCGGTCTACGCCGCCATGGCCGGCGATATCTACAGCATGGGCAGCTATCTCGCGCGGCACAAATACCGCTATCTGCGCTACAGCTATCTGAGTTTTCTGAGCGGATTTCTGCTGGCGTTTGTTGAACAGCTTTGGTTGCTACTGCGGCCCTGATTGGTCAATCGAGGAGCGCTGCGGAAAACAACTGTCGCGTTGATCCAGCATCGACGTAAGCTCGACATTATCTTGAAGAAGATTTGATCGAACGGCTCAAGCCGCAGCCGGAATGCAGGCACATTCCGGCTGGATTGATTGGCTGATTTTAGTGCTGGTCGGCAGGTTTGCTCGCACCGGGTCTTGGCTGTGCCTTCATAAACTTGCTGGTCTGTTCGGATGAAGCGGCAGGGATGGCGTGGAGATCGGCACCAACGCCGCTTTGGCCCCATGCAAAACGCAGATCGCTCTTGAAAACATGCACCGGTTGCAATTTCGTCGCATCCAGCGGCAAGCCATATTGGTCGTACTGGTTTTTCTGGCTATTGGCGATGAAAAACAAATGGTCGTCGACGATAGCGCCGTAAGTCGGTGCCGCAAACTCCGGTTGCGCGGCGTCCAGCGGTACTGCGCCGGTGATTTCGCGACCATCGGCAGACAACTTCAATCGCATCACGCGCGCTGGCGCCATGCCGTTGGAAATCATGACCAGATTGCCGTCGTAATAATACAAACCGTCGATACCGCCGAGGGCGAGCTTCTCGGCATTGTGTTTGACCTCGAAACCGCTGGATTTGGCCAGGTCGATGCCAAAAATGCCGAGTGAATAATCAGCGAAATAGAGAATTTTTCCATCTGGCGACAAGGCCATTCCGCGCACGCTTTCGAGTTTCGGATTGCGCATGATCAGTTTCAGGCCGGCGGCGTCAAGCTTGTAGATTTCGTTGGCCACGCCATCGGC
>JAYVTP010000508.1:0-1555 GCA_043788685.1 Pseudolysobacter sp.
CAAACGCAACGGCGAGATCGTCGATTATTACAACGTCTTTCGCAATATGAAAAAAGCGTTGAAGGAATATGCACAGGGAGACAGCGACGACGAACGGCCTCCGGTGCAAGACAAGGCCGAGCTATTCGTATTGCTGGATGAAGCCATCGCCCAAGGCAGTGCGTTCTGCGCAGAGCGTGGCGTTGATCTGGAAAACGTGTTCGCGCAAGCCGATGTGTTCGACAAGCTTGGTCAGTTCAACGGCTTTGCCGATACGTTGCTGGGCAACGATGAATGGCGCAAATCGTTCAACGTTTATGAAAACAGCATCAGTGCGCTGTATGAAGCCTGCAAACCGGAAATCGTCGGCCGAGCGGTGAGTCGGCATGTTGCGGTGTTTCAGTATCTGCGTGGGGTGATCGACAACATTATTGGTGAAGCCGACATCGACAAGGTGGCGCAGCGCATCAGCGAATTGCTCGATCAGAGCGTGGTGGTCGACAAGCAGCGTAGTCAGTGGCAGGCCGAAACCGGGCCCGGATATAAAATCGTGCAGCAAGGCCGCGTATGGGATCTCAGCCAAATAGATTTCGACAAACTACGCGAAGAATTTACCGCCGCAATCTACAAGAATATCGAGATTGCGGATCTACGTGCCTTCATCGCGCACAAGCTGGAGCAGATGCTGCTCGCCAATACCACGCGCACCGATTTCGCCGAACGTCTGCAGAAGATCATCGACAACTACAACACCGGCGGTTCATCGAACGAACAATATTTCGAGGAATTGCTGAAGTTCACGCGTGACCTGAAAGCCGAAGACGAGCGCCATGTTCGCGAGGGTCTGAGCGAGGACGAGCTGGAGCTGTACGACCTGCTCAAACAGGATGGACTCACTCACGATGAGAATCAGAAAGTGAAGTTGGCTGCGCGCCATTTGCTGCATCGTTTGCTCGATGAAAGCCCGCGAATATTGGTGCAGGATTGGTTCAAGGATCGGCAAACGCAGGAAGTCGTCCGCAATGCCGTATTGACCGTGCTCGATGCCGATTTACCCGCGAGTTACGATCGCGCTGTGTTCAAGCAGAAATGCGACAGAGTGTTCGATGTGGTGGTGAACTACGCCAGCGCTGGACAAAAATGGGCGGCCTGATTTACCGCTGACGCAAACGACGACAACAGGCACAATAGCCGCATGGACCGTTACGAACGCATACTCACGCTGCATCGCATTCTCAAGTCGGCGCGTTATCCGGTGGCGATGACGCGGCTGCGCGAAGAGCTCAGTTGCTCGCGCGCGACGATTTATCGCGATGTCGCGTTTCTGCGCGATGCGCTTGGCGCACCGATCGAATCCGATGCGCAAACGCATGCGATTCATTATTCCGGCGACGATGCGGACCGCTTCGAGCTGCCCGGTCTGTGGCTCAGCAGCGAAGAACTTTCCGCGCTGGTGGCGCTGCAAGAACTGATCGGCCGCACCGGCCCCGGCATTCTCGCCACTGCGCTGGCGCCGTTGCGTACGCGCATCGAGCGGCTCATGTCGGATCACAGCGATGGCACCGCGCTGCCGCTG
>JAYVTP010000509.1:0-2017 GCA_043788685.1 Pseudolysobacter sp.
CGACGCCTGGGAGCGTCGCACCGATCTGACCACAACGGAGATCGAAACCCGTTTGCGTCCCGCCGTAGAAAGAGTGTTGAATCTGCTCGAATCCGGCGAGAAACGCGTTGCCGAAACCGATCCGGCCGGTGGCTGGCGCGTCAATCAGTGGCTGAAAAAAGCCGTGCTGTTGTATTTCAAGATCACGCCGAATCAGGTCATGGGCGGTGGTGTGCCGGCACCATATTTCGACAAGGTGCCATTGCGTTTCGACGGTTATGCCGAGGCGGATTTTCGCGCTGGCGGTGCGCGTGTTGTGCCCGGTGCGGTGGTGCGGCGTGGCGCGTTCATCGCGCGCGATGTCGTACTGATGCCGAGCTTCGTCAACATCGGCGCGTTTGTCGGCGCAGGCACGATGGTCGATACTTGGGCCACGGTGGGATCGTGCGCGCAGATCGGTGCGAACGTGCATTTGTCCGGCGGCGTCGGCATCGGCGGCGTGCTCGAACCGCTGCAGGCCGGGCCGACGATCATTGAGGACGATTGTTTCATCGGCGCGCGTTCCGAAGTGGTCGAAGGCGTGATCGTCGAGCGCGGCTGCGTGCTCAGCATGGGCGTGTTCATCAGCCAGTCGACGCGCATCTACAATCGCTTGACAGGCGAAACGTTATATGGTCGTGTACCGGCCGGCAGCGTGGTCGTGCCTGGCAGTTTGCCGTCGGTGAACGGAAAATACAGCTTGAGTTGCGCGGTAATCGTCAAGCAGGTTGATGCGCGGACGCGGGCAAAAACAGCGGTCAACGATTTGTTGCGCGGCGTGGAATGATCCCGCTTGCTCGGCGTAGAAATTAATCCAATGGGGAACAAAAATGGTGCAGGTATTCGGTCTGGAAAAGTGCAGCACATGCGATAAAGCGCGTGAGTGGATGAAGGATCACAAGGTCGATTTTGAATTCACCGATTACCGCGACAATCCGGTCGCGCCGGCCAAGCTCAAGCTCTGGGCGAAACAGCTCGGCTGGGAAAAGCTCGTCAACCGCGCGAGTTATACATGGCGCGATCTGCCTGCGGATCGAAAAGAACCGCCGTCGGAACTCGAATGGCTGGCTTTGGTCAAGGAGTTTCCCGCGCTGATCAAACGTCCGGTGGTGGTGCAGGGCGATACCGTGAATGTCGGATTTGCAGCGAAAAAATTCGGCGAAATGTTCAAGCAAAAATAAAGGCAGCGCGTGTCGGAAATTTTCGATCTCAGTTGTGAACTGATCCGACGCGCGTCGGTCACGCCGCACGACGCTGGCTGCCAGAATTTGCTGGCGCAGCGTCTCGCGAGCTGCAGATTTCGCATCGAGCATTTGCCGTTCGGCGAAGTGCAAAACCTCTGGGCGACGCACGGCGAAGGCAGCCCGGTGCTGGTGCTGCTCGGCCATACCGATGTCGTGCCAAGTGGGCCGGCTTCGGCTTGGACTTCGCCGCCGTTCGAGCCGAGCGTACGTGATGGACGTCTCTACGGCCGTGGCGCGGCGGATATGAAATCCGGCGTCGCGGCGATGACTTTGGCGCTCGAAAATTTTGTTGTGGCGCATCCCGATCATCGCGGCACGATAGCTTTGCTGTTGACCAGCGATGAAGAAGGCCCATCGCAGGACGGCATAAAACGCGTTGTCGAGGAATTCCGCCGACGTGGCCAAGCGATCGATTTTTGCATCGTCGGCGAGCCTTCGTCGCAGGCGCAGCTCGGCGATGTCGTCCGCATCGGACGGCGCGGTTCGTTCAGCGGAAACCTGCTCGTGAACGGCATGCAAGGCCATGTCGCTTATCCGGAAAAAGCGCGCAATCCGATTCATGGTTTTGCCGCAGCCTTGGTCGAGCTCACCGCCGAAGTTTGGGACGACGGCAACGATGCATTCCCGCCTACCTCATTCCAGATTTCCAACATTCACGCCGGCACCGGCGTTGGCAATGTGATTCCCGGACGGCTCGATCTGCAGTTCAATTTTCGTTTCGGCACGGCCAGTCGCGCTGAGGATTTGCAGGCGCG
>JAYVTP010000510.1:0-5369 GCA_043788685.1 Pseudolysobacter sp.
GTTTTTCATCGCGCCACCGAGTTCGGCGCCGATGACATCCGAGCCGGTGTAGGCGCGAAACGTCGAGGCGTGCAGCAACGCGGCAACCTGTTGCGCAAATGCATGATCGGTGGAATGCACGGTGACCGCGGTCGGCAATCCCTGCGCCACTTCCCGCGCGAACGATGGGCCGGTGACGATGGCCGCAGCACGTTGTGGAAATTTTTCCGCGACAAGTTCGTGTAGAAAACGTCCGGTGCCTGGCTCGAAACCTTTGGTTGCCCAGGCGATGCCGACATCGGGCGCAAGATCGCTAGCGATCTGATCGAGCAAATCATGAAACGCGTGACTCGGCGTAACAATCAATACCAGTTCGGCGGCGCGCACCGTGGCTTGCAGATCGCTGGAGATTTGCAGCGTCGATGGCAATTCCTGTTCGGGCAGATAACGCCGGTTGCGGCGCGTGTGCGCCATCTCGGCCATAGCCGCAGCATCGCGACCCCACAAGGTGGTGGGGCCGCCATTGCGTGCGAGCAGGGCGGCGAGCGCCGTGCCCCACGAACCCGCGCCGAGCACGGCCACCGCAGCACGCCGATTTGTGGTCACCGTGGATGCTCGCGCCGACGTGGGTTCGGAATGACTCAGGCGTTGCCGATCACGCCGGTGCTTTCGCCGGCCTGCTGACGACGCTGCTGTTCGGCATACAACGCCTCGAAGTTGATCGGCTGCAGCAGGAATGGTGGGAAACCACCGTTCTGCACCAGATCCGACACCGCTTGGCGCGCATACGGGAACAACACATTCGGGCAATACGTGGCGAGCACGGTATCGCGGCTGGCATCGTCGAAACCGACTAGGCCAAAGATGCCGGCCTGCTGGACTTCGGCGAGATACGCGGTTTTTTCACCGACGCTGCAGGTGACGGTAACGCTCAGGATCACTTCGAACGTGTTCTCGGCGATCGTGCCCACTTTTTGCGTAAGGTTCAGCTGAATCTGCGGCTGGCCGGCTTCCTGAAAGATCTGCGGCGCGCCAGGCACTTCAAAGGATGCGTCTTTGATATAGACTTTCTGCAGGCTCAATTGGGCCTGGCCCTGCGGTTCTGCTGCGCCGTTGGTGGCGATGGTATCGACCATGTATTACTCCGGAATCTAGGGTTAAAAGCACAAAGATTATCCCACGTCGCATGGCTTGGCGCACTGTAGCCGGCGGCGAGCGTGGTTTTACTGCGAATTGTTTGTTGCTTGCGGGTTATTGCCAAGTCGTCAAAATATCCTCGACCCGAGTTCTGTTTCAGCAACGCTGCGCCGCATGCATGGTTTTCAACTGACGCATGAAAAATCTCCGTGCAGGCTGCGCTGACATTATTTGACCACCGGCAGATCGGCCTGGCGCCACGCGGCGAGTCCGCCATCGAGCCAGTACACATTCTTGAAGCCGGCTTTCACGAGTCGCGTCGCCGCGGTGGCCGAGGTCTGGCCAGTCTTGCAATACATCGCGACGGGCAGCTCCCTGGCCTTGACCAGATCCTTGCTTTCCGGATCGAATTGCGACTGCGGCACGTGTTTTGCGCCGACGATATGGCTCTGGTCGAAATCCTGCTTGCTCGACATGTCGATCAGCAGCGCGTCGTTGCGATTGATGAGCTGGGTGAGGCCGCCGGGCGTCAGTGACTTGTAACCGCGAAACAGGCCGGAAACCTCGTTGCTGATGAGAATAAACAACAGCGCGACAAGCAGCATGACCAGCAAATAATGGTTGCCGATGAATTCGGGAAGATGGTGCAGGATTTCGGTCATCGATCAGGCCATGAACGCGGCGCAGCGGCCGCACGAGAGCGCGGATTATCCGCGAGCTGGCCGCCAGGCGCAAAGATCGGTATCGCGAACAGGTCTTAAAGCGTACTGTTCGGCGTTGATCGGGATGTTACAAAAGTCGGCGCGCCGGCTTGAACAACCTTTCGCGACGCTTTGAGTACCTACGCCGGTTGCGCCAATCCAGCGGACTTGCCGACGTCGCGCCGGCCGCGAAAACTCACGGGAGGGAGAAATCGCACAATGAGGTTTTGCCACACACAACGCGTGTCGATGATGCTCGCGGGCTTCGTGCTCTGGTGCGCCGGTTGCGCGCTTGCGTTTGCACAAAAAACTGCGGATGCACCCACGCTGCGGTTGCCTGCGACCAATCTTTCCGCCGACGAAACCCACGCTCGTGCCGGTCAGTTGTTGCCGGCGCCCGGGTTTGCCAACGCCACCGTCGCGGTCAACCCGCTGGCAGCGCAGGCCAAGCCGGTTGGCGAGAAAGTCTGCATCGCCTGCCATCAACTCGAGAGCGAGCATTTCACCCACACGCTGCATGCGCTCGGATTGCACGCGGCAGCCAAGGCCGATCCGAGTATTCCCGTTTGCGAGACCTGCCACGGTCCGGGTTCTGCGCATGCGGCGCAGCCGAACAGCAAAGGTTCGATTATCGGTTACACCCACGATTCCGGCACGCCGATCGCGTTGCAGACACAGACCTGTTTGACGTGTCACCAGGGTGGTCCGCGCGATCACTGGGCCGGCTCGATCCATCAGCGCAACGAGTTGTCGTGCAGCGATTGCCATAATCCGATGGCGAAGTTTTCGTCCGAAGGCTTGATGGCAAAAGCCTCGATCAACGATACCTGTTCGCAGTGCCACAAGGATGTGCGGATGCAGTTCAACCGACGCTCGCACATGCCGCTGCCGGAAGGCCAGATGAGCTGCGACGATTGCCACAATCCGCACGGCTCGCTGACCACGCCGCTACTCAAGACCAATACCGTCAACGAGACGTGTTACCAATGCCACGCCGAGAAACGCGGGCCGTTCTTGTTCGAGCACGCGCCGGTACGCGAAAGCTGCTTGAACTGCCACACGCCGCACGGATCGAATCAGGCCTCGCTGCTGCTCGAACCGATCCCGTTCCTGTGCCAGCAATGCCACACCAACCAGGGCCATCCGAGCGAGTTGCAGACGCCGCAGTCGCTGGCCAACGGCAAGCATCCCGATGAACGTTTGATGGGGCGCGGCTGCATCACTTGCCACGCGCAGGTGCACGGCTCGAATGCGCCGTCCGGCCCGTTCTTCCACGAGTAGCGGGAGCGCCGACCATGCTCAAACGCCAGCACCGCATCACGCCATTTTTTTGCGCTTTGCTGGGGTTGTTGCTGCTGCCCGCGATGACGCTGGCCGATACCGGCGTCGGCGTGGATACATGGCGCGGCAACAAGCTCGATCCGAACGCGGGTGCGGCGCTACAATCGAGCGACGAGCGCGGCACGAGTTGGTTGCAGCCCGGCCAACATCGCTCACCAAGCGGCAACTTGTACCTATGTCCGGCGCAACCGCCGAGCGTCGAAATCGCCGATGACTGGTCGTATTACGGCGTGCTGCGGATCGGTTATCTCGGCACCGGCGGCGATGACAAGAACGCGCTGTGGAATCGTTATGTGAAGTGGAGCAGCGGACTCGTGCTCGGCCTGTTCGATCTGAATTTCGAGCGCGCCGCCGATGGCACTTATGCAGAGATTCGCGGCAGTCGCATCAGCGATGAGGATCAGTATTACCAGGCGGTGTACGGCCGCGCCGGCAGCTACAAGATCCAGGCGTTTATCCGCGACATGCCGAACGTGCTCAGCAACGATGCGCGGCCGATCTGGAACGGCGTCGGCAGCAATAATCTGACCTTGCCGAGCACGCTGGTGGCGGGCGGCAGCACACCCGCGCAAGTTGCGGCGGTATCGGCGGCCACGCCCGAGCGCACGCTCGAAGTCACGCGGCAAAAGCAAGGCATCGGCTACAGCGGATTCATCACGCCGCAGTGGACTTCATACATCAACATCACCGACGAGCAACGTCGCGGCGAACGCGCCTTCGGCGGCCCGATGTATTTCAATTACCAGTTGCCGAACGACGGCGGCGCGCTCGAAACGGTCAAGCCGATCAACGACAGCACCGTCAACATCAACGCCGGATTCCGCTTCAGCGGAAAGACCTGGCGCATGGATTTCGGCTACATCGGATCGTTCTATCGCGATGCCTACACCAGCTTCGTTTACCAGACGCCGTTCGCATTGTATCCGGTGGTCGTAGGTGCGACTTCGGCGCCGCTCACGCAAGGCCAGTTCGCCACCGAGCCGGACAACAATTATCACAACCTGCAAGCCACGTTCACACGCAAGCTGCCGATGAACGGCGAGCTGTCGCTGACCGGATCGGCCGGTCGCATGACGCAGAACGATGCGCTGATCGCGCCGATCAATTGCCAGGGTGTGTTCGGCATCGATAGTAATCATAGCGGTGTGGCGGAGCCGAACAATCCGCTGCTGTATTCGTGCGCGCAGTGGAACACCAGCGCCGCCCTGTCGCGACAAAATGCGGACATGCGCATCGATACCAGCATGCTCGATGCGCGTTTCGTGTTGCAGCCGAGCAGCGATGTCAGCGTACGTGGCGGCGTGAAATTCAATCGCGAGGATTATCGCAATACCTACGTCGCCTACAACCCGCTCACGGGCCAATACGGTTATCCGATCGAGAACGGCTCGCAGGGCAGCATCGTGCCGGGGCTGACCGGAATTTACGATCCGATTCTCAATCCATCCGCGATCACGCGCATCATGAGTTTGCCGCTGGACGAGCAGACCATCGAGGGCAATATCGGCGCCGACTGGAAAATTTCCGCGCACGATACGCTGGGCGCGACGTTCAATTATCGCGACTACGAACCGAGCCATCGCGAGCGCAGCGAAGTGCGCGACAATAGCATCAAGCTGACCTGGGTTGATCGCGCGATCGACTGGCTCACCTTGCGCGCAAACTACACGTTCCTGCGTCAGTCTGGCGACAGCTACAACTACAATCCGTACGACTTCCTCTACTCCAACAGCCTGCCCGGATTCGTCGCGCCGGTCGGCGGCGTGCCGTCCTACACGGTGGAGGCGATGCGCGCTTATGACTTGTCCGATCGCGACGAGAACAAGGTCAACCTGATGGCGACGATCATGCCGCGCGAGGACATGACGATCAGCCTTTCGCTGCGCGGCGACTGGAACAATTACGACGCACAAATCGGCCGACAAAAATACGACACCACGGGCTTTGCGCTGCAGTGGGAATGGCAGCCGTCGCCGACCACAACGGCCAGCGCGTATTACGGCCAAGATCGTTCGCGTGTCGATTTGGCGAACGTGGACAATTCCAGCGCGAGTCCCGATCCGGCCTTGGGTGGCGCGGCCTATCCGAATGCGGGGCGCTGGTGGGTCACCGATCGGCAAAAAAACAGCAACCTCGGCATCACCCTGAATCATCAGATCGGTCGCGTGCGTTTCGATGCGAACTGGAATTATCTGAACTCGCGCGGCCTGA
>JAYVTP010000511.1:0-1589 GCA_043788685.1 Pseudolysobacter sp.
GGTTACGCTGTGGTCACGATCAACTTCCACGGTTCGACCGGTTATGGCCAGGCGTTCACCGATTCGATCAGCGGCGACTGGGGCGGCAAGCCGCTCGAAGATCTGCAGAAAGGTTATGCCGCGGCGCTCGACAAGTACAAGTTTCTCGACGGCGATCATGCCTGCGCGCTCGGCGCATCGTACGGCGGTTACATGGTCTACTGGATCGCTGGCAACTGGCAGAAACCGTGGAAATGCCTGATCGATCACGACGGCGTTTTCGATAGCCGCATGATGTCCTACTCGACCGAAGAACTCTGGTTCGACGAATGGGAACACCACGGCACGCAGTTCGACAAACCCGAAGCTTACGAGCGTTTCAATCCGGTCAATTACGTCGCGAAGTGGAGCGTGCCGATGCTGGTCATCCACAGCGAGAAGGATTTCCGCATTCCCGAAGAGCAAGGCCTAGCCGCGTTCACCGCGTTGCAGCGCCGTGGTATTCCGAGTGAATTCCTCACCTTCCCGGATGAAAATCACTGGGTGCTGAAACCGCAGAACAGCGTGCAATGGCATGACACCGTCAATGCCTGGCTGAAAAAATGGCTGGTCGATACCAAGTAGTTCGCGCTGCTTTTCGGTATGAGAAACGGCAGTCCTCGGGCTGCCGTTTTTTTTATGGCTCCCCAAAACTTTTTGCGTTATCGATGTTTACAAGCTGCCGCGAAAATACGCGCGGGATGCGATTCGCGACGAAGCATAGTAAGGTCTGTCGCAGCCAATGCTGGCGCAAAAATAATTATCTCCCCAAGCTGGAAACGATATGAAGGCGACCCCGCTGCTGCGTTCGATCGCGTTATTCGACGGACTTTCGACGCAGGATCTCGATGCGCTCGCTGGCGCACTGGAGTCGCGTACGTTTGCCGCGGGCGCGAACATTTTTACGCAGGGCGATAGCGGCAGTTCGATGTATATTGTCGAGCGCGGCGAGATCAACATTTTTTTGCCGGATGGTCAGTCGCAGGGCATCGCATTACGCACCATTCTGCCCGGCGAATATTTCGGCGAACTCGCATTGTTCGACGACAAACCGCGCAGCGCCAGCGCGTCGGCGCGCAGCAATGTGTTGCTCTACGAACTGCCACGCACCACCTTGGAGAATTATCTAGAACATCGTCCGCGTGCAGCGTTGGCGATTCTGCGCACGATCAGCGCACGCCTGCGTGAAACCAATGCGTTGCTGTCGTCGCGCGCGGCGAAAAACATCAACGAGGAATTCGAGAAAAGCCTGTCGTGGAGCGATCGCCTCGCTGACGTTGTGGCTGAGCTCAACGGCAGCTGGAAATTCATTTTGCTGCTGCTCGGTTTTACCTTGGCATGGTGTCTGATCAATACCGGCTGGATCATGAAATCGCCGCTCGATCCGTATCCGTATCAGTTTTTCAATCTCGCGCTGGCGATCCTCGTCGGACTGCAAGGCCCGCTGATCGTGATGAGCCAGAATCGGCAGTCACGCAAGGATCGCGCACGTGCAGATGGCGATTTCAACGTCAACCTGAAGAACGAGGTCAACATCGAAATCCTGCTGCGCGAGGTCGGCGAGTTGCGCG
>JAYVTP010000512.1:0-4447 GCA_043788685.1 Pseudolysobacter sp.
CAGCTCGTGCTGCTGCTCGCATTGTTGCTGATTGCCACCGCCACGCTCACCCACGTTGCGCTGCGTTATTCCGCCGCGCAACGCTCCAGCGTTGAAGGACTGTCACAACAGGTGGCCGCTGCGGTGAGGGCGATCGAAAGCGGCAATAACAGCGGAAGAAATCCGCCGCCCGGAATTCGTTTCGCCGCGATGCCGCGAATGGGCGCACCGATGGATGGTCCCGACGGCGATGCACCATCGGACGATATGCAGCACGGCTCGCGATTTCCGTTTCTCGCCGAATTGCGCGATCAGATTTCCGCGCAGCTCGACGGTCGCGAAGTGCAGATCGATCTCGCCCATCGCGGCGTCGCGTGGGTTCGCATGGGTGGTGACGATCCGCGCTGGATCGGCGTGGGACTGACGCAATTCCATCACCGCGCAGTGATCGAGTTTTCCGGGCTGGTGCTCGCGATCGGCGGTGTGCTGGTGCTGCTCGCCGCCGGATATTACGCGCGTCGGCTTGGACGATTATTGGGCGAACTCGCCGCACAGGCGCCGGCACTCGCGCGCGGCGAACTGCTCGCGCCGATCGAGAGCGGGCCGATTGAGGTGCGTGCGCTCGGACGTGCACTGGCCGACAGCTCGCGCAAGGTTGCCGAGGTGGCGCGTGAGCGCAGCGTGTTGCTGGCCGGCATCTCGCACGACTTACGCACGCCGCTGGCGCGCCTGCAACTCGCACTGGAATTATTGCCCGGCACCGATCCCGCGCTGAGCGCCGGCATGCAGACCGACATCGTCGAGATCGAGGCAATCATCAGCCAGTTCATCGCCTACGCTCGCGACGAGCGCGACGAACCCGAGCAGACGATCGATCTTGTCGCGCTGGCGCAATTGCTGCTGAGCACGCCAGGGCGTATCGCGGGAGATTGGAACATCGTCGCGCCGACGCGAATGAACGTACGCGGTCGTCCACTCGCACTCAAACGCGCGTTGAGCAATCTCATGCAGAACGCCGAACGTTATGGCGCCGCGCCGTATGAGATTCTGCTGCACGAAGTGGCCGCACAAGCCGAAGTGGTGGTGAGCGATCGCGGCGCGGGTTTGCCGGCGGAGCAATTGCAGCGCGTGCTCGAACCGTTTCAGCGCGGTGGCGCCAGTCAGGATCAGCCGGGCGCGGGTCTGGGCTTGGCGATTGCCGCACGCGTCGCATCGATGCACGGTGGCGCGCTGGTATTGCGCAATCGCGCTGGCGGCGGATTGTCTGCCGAACTGCGTCTCGGTGCGCTGAGCTAGCGCGCGGAAAGTGCGAGCAAGCGCTTGGCGTGGGCATGAACTGCGGCGCGCAATTTCGGCGAATTGCGCACCTCGAAATTGCACGGCAAACGCGCGAGCTGACGCGCGAACCAGTCGATGCTGTCGGTGCGTGCACGCAGCAAAACGCCGTCATCGCCGCGCCGCGAGCAGCCGACCGAGAATGCCGGCGCCGCGTCGTTGTGAACATTACCAGCAGCAATCTGAAGTCGGCATGGATCACTACAAATTCACGCGCTTGCCATGGCATGCAGCGATATCCTCATCACACCGTGTTTCGCGTTTACACTGGGCGTCTGCGGTTAATACGAGGATTCACTCATGGTGACGAATTTGCGACAGATTTCATCATGCCGTCGTGGCGACCTGAGTACCGGTTTTTTTCGTGGCGTGGCAACGCTCGCCTTGGCAACCAGCGCGAGCGTCAGTGCGGGCACGTATTGCGTGCACAACGCCGGTGAGCTGCAAGCGGCGCTGGTCGATGTCGGCAACCTCGGCATCGCCAACGGTCACGACAATACGCTGCTGCTGACCAACGGCACCTTCGTCGCTACGCCAACGTTTTTCGTCAATCAAACCTCGGGTTTCGCGATCGATATCAGCGGCGGCTACGATGCGACGTGCAGCACGCAGGATCGTACGCCCGGTGCTACCAAGCTCGATGGCGGCGGTGTGACGCAGGTGTTGAACGTGCAGACCAATGGCATATTCTCGCTGACCCACATCACCATTCAGAACGGCTTGCACAATGGATCAGCCGGCGGCGGCGCCCAGATCTATCTCGCGCCACCGCAACCGTCCAGCAATCCCAATGCCACCGTGACAATCGACGATAATTTCGTGCGCAACAATTCCACGACCTATGCCAGCGGCGGACTCACGGTGTTTGGCAAAGGCACACTGCACTTCGACAACAATTTGTTCGTCGGCAACACCGCCCCCAATGGCGCGGCGTGGGCGATATCGATGGATCAGAGTTCGGTGCTCTATGTCACCAATAACACGATGACCGGCAACACCAATACCAGCACCGGTGCACCGACCAGCTCGATCAACTCGGGCGGGACGATCACTGCCTACCTGGTCAACAACATCAGTTACGCCAATACCGGCGCCTACGATTTTTATATCGGCGTGAACACGGCGCAGTTGTTCAACAACGATTACACCGCACTGAGCGGTCTGGCCGTAGCCAGCAGCAGCGGCAATGTCATCGGCATCGATCCGCAGTTTGTCGGCGCGGGCGATTATCATCTGAAGCCCACGTCGCCATTGCTTGATATCGGCCTGCTGCCAGTACCGGGCGGATTGCCCGCGCTGGATATCGAAGGTCACTCGCGCACGTTCGCGAACAAGATTGATCTGGGTGCCTATCAACACGGCGACGGGATTTTCGCGAACGGTTTCGAGTTGTAATCGCGCTGGATTTCGACCTTTCGGTAGCGCGAAAAACGATCGATTAAGTGTGGCGATTGTTCGTTTTTAGGGGGTCTATTACTTCGAGGCCAGATAAACTATTCGCCGTAGAATTGGCATTGCTGGTAGTTTGGAAAAACGCCACCGCTAAAATGTGGGCTCTGGCCAGCGCTTCGCAACGAATTTATTAATCCTTAATTCGTAGTTCCGGACGCGTAGGATTCATGAATTTGTCGGATATTGCGGCTATCCGCGTATTCGGTTTGCACGCTGTTACATTTCGGTATGGAAATGTTGATAATTCGCTGCCAAAATTTTTTGGCTATTTAAATATGGAGAAACAACAATGTTTGGGAAAAATATTAATCTTTTGAAATTTATTATGGCTTTTTTCGTGATGCTTTTTTTCACATTTGAAGCCCACTCACAAACAGCTATCAGTTGTGGTGGTGGATGCAACATTACAACTTCCGGTAGTTATGTACTAAACGCAAATACCACTCTTGTGACAACGCCGAATACTAATTTCGTAAAGTGAATTTCTATCTCTGCAAGTAACGTTACCTTGGATTTGGCGGGCTACTCAGTAACAGGGACAGGGCATTGTACAAATGTGAGCTCCGTGACAACCTGTAGCGCGGCGCCTAAACCCGGAATAATTCTAATTTACGTAACTGGAAATAACGTTACCATAAAGAACGGTTTTATTACTGGTAGTCTTGGAGTAGGCCTCTTCGCGCAATCTTCAGATACAGGTACCGGGATCGGTTTGAATCAGAACTTGGTAATCAAGGATGTGACCTTTTCCGACAATGCAGCAGGCGCAATTGCTTCAGTCAGTGATGGAGTGATGTTGTTGAATGTCAATGCATCGAAAAACGGGGATGTTGGAATTACATTGTCTGCTAATAATATCTTGGATCATGTGAATTCAAGTTTTAATAAAGGATCTGGTATAAGGCTCGCGAATGGTGCTATGACCAATGTGGTGACTGCCGGGAATCAGGGCTTTGGTGTAGATCTTTACGGTGGTCTGGTGGGCGGAACGCTATCTAATGTTAGCGCATCACGTAATAGCGTTGGCGTCAATTCGCAAGGCGCTGCTATTACTAATAGCTCGTTCGGCGGCAATATTGGTGTAGGTTTGCAGACTATAGGTGGAATGGTCTCGAACGTCACTGCCGCTGGCAACAATGGTAGCACTTCTGGGCACCTTACGACCGCGCAATATACATTTGACCCTATTACCTGTTATGTCAACGCCGCAACTGAATACGGCACGATCGGGCCGAGCGGTATAAATGGCTCTGTACTCACTGGCTGTCAGTAAAATATAGAAAGTGTTGATTGATATGAGCGAGGCTACTTGCGCGTTCTATATAGCTATAAGTTTGATGGAAAGTTGCGCGACTTTAGGTGTGTGATTTTTCGTTCAACAGTAGTCTGAAATTCTGCGGGCGCACTCCTGTGCACCCGCAGAGTTTGTTTAAACTTTTCCATGTAACCCGCTGCTTCACCTCAGGCGCATTGATAAAATCAATGCTGCGCAATATCCGGCAGCCCGCTCATGAGAACCCAGCGTTTCCCTTTCTCGTCGTAGTGCCAGGTCTGGTGATCGATCACGCTGCGCTCCTGCTGCGTGTTGAGATTGACCAGGCCGATCTCGACGATCACTTGCACTTCGCCGACCTTGACCGCGACCGGATCGCCTTCGTGGTAGAAGCTCACCTTGTATTGG
>JAYVTP010000513.1:0-2775 GCA_043788685.1 Pseudolysobacter sp.
CAATGGGGGGCTTTTTTGTTGCCGCGTATCCCCGACAAAAGTGTATAGAAAAGCGACATCTCGCGATCAGGCAGCCATCACGCGCAGCGCAGTGTCACCACTAGCACGTCACGGTAGGCCTTTTCTCCTGGATCCAGCGCCTGCACCGCCGTCACACCGTGATACACACGACCGTCATCCAGCAATGCCGCATCCAGTGGCTGTATCAGCGTGAAGCTGCCGAGTGTTTTGCCATCCAGTGCGTGAATCGAGGTGGTGCCGCTGGCAATATTCTTGCGCGCAATCAACAGCACGAGAACATAGTCAACACCGTCGCGGTGCACGCCTTCGGGTGTCGGTGAGCCGGCAATATCGCGCGAAGCCTCAATGCGGAATTGATGCGCCTCGACGTGCCAGGCGCGCACGTTGGGCGCGAGCGTGCTGAAAAAGCGCCGGCACGCGCTTAGGATCGTGCGCATGCTGGGGCCGTCACCGATCGAAGCCGCAATCGGCTCGAACCACCGCTCGACGCCGCCATTGAGGCTGTTGTAGTCGCGACTCTGGTAATGCGCTTGATGCGCCGCGCGTCTGATCGTGGTCGCATCGAACAGATATGTCGCGTGCGCGCGGCGGCGATAACGACCGTGGTCGGCCATGTATTCGTCGCTGGCGAGTGTATTCCAGCTCGCAACGAAGGCAGCCCAGTCATCGCGTCCGCCGAACTGCGCCAGCAATACGCGCATCGGCGCGGCCTCGAGAAACACAAAACCCGTCTCGCGCACCTGCGCTGCAGCATCGCGCGCCGATTCATTTTGCTGCGTCATATGCACACGATAACAGTGCGGCACCGCGTTGTCGCGGTCGCTGCTACCCTCAGGAACCCCTTCGTGCGCCGCTTCCCGCGATCCTGTCGCGGTCAGAAAAGCGACACTTCTTTTGCGCCATGTTCGTGCTGTAATGTTAATGACTTGATCGCACAATCGGTTGATCGACGGCGCGTTCGAACCTAATCCGACGAGCAAACCATGGCAACCATGCACAACGAATACGGCCAGCCGATCGGCGCTGCAGTGGCATGGTCTGTGCGCAATCCACCCGCGCGTATCAGACTTGTCGGCAGGTATTGCCGGATCGAGCCACTCGATTCGAAGCGTCACGCGGAAGCCTTGTTCAGTGTGCTTAACGCCGAAGCCGCCGCCGCCAACTGGACTTACCTCGCACACGAACCGCCACGAGAGTTCGCGGCCTACAGCACGTGGCTGGCCGATCTGCAGCTGAGCCAGGATCCGCTATATTTCGCCATCACCGACGTCGACGGCCGCGCGATCGGCACGGCGTCATATCTGCGCATCGATCCGGACAACGGCAGCATCGAAGTTGGGCACCTAAATTTCTCGGCGCGGTTGCAGTGCACACCGGCCGCGACCGAAGCGATGTTCCTGTTGATGCAATATGCATTTGGTACGCTCGCCTTTCGGCGCTACGAGTGGAAATGCGACAGTCTAAACGCACTGTCTCGCTCCGCCGCTTTACGGCTCGGTTTTCGATTCGAAGGAGTCTTTCGCCAAGCGCTGGTGTACAAGGGCCGCAACCGCGATACCGCGTGGTTCTCGGTCATTGATCGTGAATGGCCAGCGCTGAAAGTCGCATTCGAGCGCTGGCTCGCACCGGCGAATTTCGATGCCGACGGCCGCCAGCACGAAACGCTGGGCGCGCTCAAAACCGCATGCGTGATCGATACATGAAAACTGCTTAGCTGATACAGTCCGTCCGACTCATATCCCGTCAGCCGCACTCAAGTGATCTTGAGCCATTGGCCGTGATGATGGCCGAAGCCGACGCGATGGGGCCCTCGGCGGGATGCATCTGTACTCCCGCACCGCCGCGCCACTCAAGACCAGACCGCCGCAAACGTAGGCGAACACGCGCCGCGCCAGCCACGCCGACGCGCGCGTTCCATTGAGCATTCCTAGCCGCGTTTCATGAACGCGAAGAACTCGTCGTTGGTCTTGGTGTTCTTCATCTTGTCGAGCATGAATTCCATCGCCGCGAGCTCATCCATCGGATGCAGCAACTTGCGCAAGATCCAGATTTTCTGCAGTGCATCGGGATCGATCAGCAATTCTTCACGACGTGTGCCGGAACGATTGATATTGATCGCCGGGTATACACGTTTCTCGCCGATACGACGATCCAGATGCACTTCCATGTTGCCGGTGCCCTTGAACTCCTCGTAAATCACCTCGTCCATCTTCGAGCCGGTTTCTACCAGCGCGGTAGCGATGATGGTCAGCGAGCCGCCTTCTTCGACGTTACGAGCCGCGCCGAAAAAACGCTTCGGGCGTTGCAGCGCATTCGCATCCACACCGCCGGTCAGCACCTTGCCGGAGCTCGGCACGACCGTGTTGTAGGCACGCGCCAGACGCGTGATCGAATCGAGCAGGATGACTACGTCGCGCTTGTGTTCGACCAGACGTTTTGCGCGCTCGATCACCATTTCGGCAACCTGCACGTGGCGCGTGGCGGGCTCATCAAAAGTGGAAGAAACGACTTCGCCCTTGACGGTACGCGTCATCTCGGTGACCTCTTCCGGACGCTCATCGATCAGCAGAACGATCAACATGACTTCCGGATGGTTTGCGGTAATGGCGTGGGCAATGTGTTGCAGCATTACTGTCTTGCCCGACTTGGGCGAGGCCACCAGCAAGCCGCGCTGACCTTTGCCGATGGGGGCGATGATGTCGATCACGCGCCCGGTAATGTTTTCTTCAGCCTTGATGTCGCGTTCAAGCGTAA
>JAYVTP010000514.1:0-5007 GCA_043788685.1 Pseudolysobacter sp.
CGAGTTGATCAGCCACGCGCCATCGGCCAGCAACAACACGATGAGGCCGATCAGCGCGGGAATTCCCGACGGTGCGGAATAACGACGTTCGTTCATGGCGACACTCCTTGAGAGTGTGGTAATTAGATATCATTATGATATCTATCGTCAAGGGGCGTACATACCCCGGAGTTTGCAAGGGCGCAAAAAAAGAGCCGTCATTCCAGCGCAGGCTGGAATCCATTTTGACCTTCGTATCAGATCAAGATGGATTCCAGCCTGCGCTGGAATGACGAGCAAAAGCATGGCGAAGCAAAATGATCTGCAAACCTGCCCGACTACGGCGCAGGCACCACCAGCGGCGTGATCGCGCTGATACGAATTCGCCCGAGGCTGCCAAGGCCGGAGTAAAACCGCCACGGATCACCATCGCCCACCGACAACGCAATATGCCCGGCGTCGAATCCCGCCAGCGCCGCATCGAAGCTCTGCCAGCGGCCGTCGATCCATGCCTGCGCCCACGCGTGCGGCACGAACACGTTGTCCTTGCCAGCGTAATGATCGGTGTAGGCCATGCCATCGACCACGCGCGTGGCGATGCCGGATGCGCGCCCGAGCGCGGCCAGCAACACCGCGTGTTCGGTGCAATCGCCTTCGGGATTTTTCGCGACTTCAAGCGCCGAGGCATAACCGACGCTGAGATCCTTGTTGCGGATAAAGTGACGCACGAATTCCTGCAGGTTGTGCATGCGATCCGCAGGCCTGGTCGCATCATCCGCGCCTTGTTTCGCGAGCTTGACGATTTCCGGTGCGGTGCTTTGCAGCCAGTCGGTCGGCTGGAAATCCGCTGCAACGGGCTTATCTTCGCCGCTGCCTGGCATGCCATCCAGCAGCGGCATGATGTTCAATGTGGCGCGGCCGCTGCTCGCATCCATCAGTCTTTGTTCGTCGGTCTGGATGATCGTCAGCGGCTCGCTGTTGTCGGTGGCTTGCAGCGTGATCTTGATACCGTGGGCGAGTTCATCCTTGCTCAAGGCATGTGGCGCGTGCACCAGCATTTGCGTGAGCAGGTCGGTAGATTGATTCGGCGCGAGTGCGCATGATTTATCGCACGCAAGCATGGTCAGGTTGAAACCCATCAGCGGCATGATCACTTTGTACACGGTTTGATCCGCGTCCACCCAAGCTTGGGTGTGACTGGCCATACCGGGCAGTTTGATGTCCTGTTCGACGCGTACGAGCTCACGCCGCCTGCTCGGCAAATCGACCGATTCGCTGTCGCGCACCAGGCTGTGCACCTCGACTGCATCAAGGCTGGAACTCTGAAACGCGAGATCGCTGAACTGCGCACCGGGTTTCAATCCCGTGCGCACGCCCGACAGACGCAAACCTTCGGCGAGCAACGCGCCTTTTGGCCACGGCATCACACGCGTTTGTTTGGCGCCGCCGACTTCGGTCGTGACATCGATTTGGCCGTCGTCGCGCAACGTGCCGCGCACCACACTTTCGATGCCGGAAATCTTCGAGCGCGAGACAAAACCCAGCGGCTTGCCGGCCAAGGTTTCGGTGCTGATTTCTTCATTGCCGAAACTGATGCTGATACCGGCGCGCTCGATGCTGATTTCCATGCTTTGCGTCGTCATCACCTGATCGCCGTTGACCTTGCGCGTATCCAGCATGTGCCCGATCTTGCGGCCGTCGAGCAGCACACTCATCCAGGTTTGCTCCGGCACACGCGCCAGCGCCGGTATGATAATCGACAATAAAACGACACAGACAATCAGCTTGCGCATGGTGATCCTCATCGGCAGATCGCTATTCTGCCAAGGATTGGGTAGCGCCGGGTGAATACGTGCTCCGTTACAATGGCGCAGGATATTTTCAGGAGTCGCGATGAAACCTTTTGGCACACCTCACACCGAACATGCCTTGCGTCTGATGCTGCTCGGCTCCGGCGAACTCGGCAAAGAGGTTGCGATCGAAGCGCAGCGTTTTGCGGTCGAAGTGATCGCGGTCGATCGTTACGCGCACGCACCGGCGATGCAGGTCGCGCATCGTTCGCACGTGATCAATATGCTCGACGGCGCCGAATTGCGCCGCATCATCGAGATGGAAAAACCCGATCTGGTCGTGCCGGAAATCGAAGCGATTCATACACCGACCTTGATCGAAATGGAGCGCGAAGGTTTGCGCGTGATTCCGACCGCACGCGCCGCATGGTTGACGATGGATCGCGAAGGCATCCGCCGACTCGCCGCCGAAGAACTCAAGCTGCCAACCTCGCCGTATCGTTTCGTCGATACGCACGAGCAATATCTCGCTGCGATCGAGGCGCTCGGTTTGCCGTGCGTAATCAAGCCCGTCATGAGCTCATCTGGCAAGGGCCAGAGCCTGATCAAAACAACAGCCGATGTCGATGCGGCTTGGGATTACGCGCAATCCGGCGGACGCGCGGGGCAGGGCCGTTGCATCGTCGAGGGTTTTATCGCGTTCGATTACGAAATCACCTTGCTCACGGTGCGCCATCGCGACGGCACCAGCTTCTGCGCGCCGATCGGCCATCTGCAAGTTGATGGCGACTACCGCGAATCGTGGCAGCCACAAGCCATGCCCGAGCGCGCGCTGCAACGCGCGCAGGAAATTGCGGCCGTGGTCACGGCCAATCTCGGCGGTTACGGTGTGTTCGGCGTCGAGCTGTTCGTGCAGGGCGATGACGTGATTTTTTCCGAAGTCTCGCCGCGCCCGCACGACACCGGACTAGTCACGCTGATCTCGCAGGAACTGTCGCAATTCGCTTTGCATGCGCGTGCGATTCTCGGTTTGCCGATCCCGCTGATTCGTCAGCTCGGTCCATCCGCATCGTGTGCCGTCCTCGCCGAAGGCAGCAGCCACGCTCCGCGATATTACGGCGTCGCCGAAGCGCTGGCCGAACCCGACACCATGCTGCGCCTGTTCGGCAAACCTGAAATCAACGGCAAGCGTCGTATGGCGGTAACGCTCGCGCGCGACGAAAGCGTTGATACGGCGCGCGCCAAGGCACGGCGCGCGGCGGGGAAGCTGCGGATTGAGTTGTAAGACTAGAAAATTGTTGGACTGTGCTAACAGACGTGATGAAGTTCCATGAATGCCGTTAGTTTGGTTTAGTCTGGCGCCGAAGTCGAATACAGTAAGTACGCTTCCGATGAGGAAAAATTATGCTGATTACAAACATCAAGTTAAAGAACTGGCGCAACTTTAGGGTGTTGGATGTTCGCATGCGCGAGGTAACCTACTTGCTTGGACCAAACGCTTCTGGAAAATCTAATTTGCTCGACGTGTTTCGATTCTTGCGCGACATAAGTAAACCGAAAGGAGGCGGATTACAAACTGCTGTCGCTGATCGTGGAGGTATAACGAAAGTTCGCTGCCTACATGCGCGCAGAGATCCTGAAATTCTAATTGACGTAGAATTAGGAACTGATGCGGATAGTCCTCCGTCTTGGAGATACGTTTTGGGGTTTAAGCCCGAAGGAAAAGGTGCGCAACGCTTGCTGGTATCGCGCGAAGAAGTGTGGGAGGGCGAGAAGAACATCTTGTTTCGCCCCAATCCAGCCGACAAACGCGATGCGATGTTGCTAACACAGACACATCTGGAACAGATTCAGGCGAACGCGTCTTTCCGCACCTTAATAGATTTTTTTGGAGATACCACCTACCTGCATCTCGTACCCCAATTGTTGAAATTCGCCGAAAAGATCGGTGGCAGATCCTTGGATGACGATCCGTTTGGACAAGGGTTTCTTGAGCGAATTGCAAAAACACCTGATAAGACTCGTTCAGCACGTCTCAACAAAATCAGTAAAGCTTTAATGCTTGCCGTACCGCAATTTAAGGAACTTCGTTTCAAGCAAGATCTGCTAGGCCATCCGCATTTGGAGGCGCTTTATGCACATCATCGACCAAACGCAGGGTGGCAATCGGAAGAACACTTTTCGGATGGTACATTACGACTCTTGGGATTGTTGTGGACACTATTAGATGGGAGTTCATTGCTTCTATTGGAAGAACCTGAGATATCTTTGAATGATGCAATCGTCAAGGAAATTCCATTAATTTTGCAACGTTTGCAGAGAGACAAAAAGGTCAAGCGACAAGTTATCCTCAGCACTCATAGTGAAGCTTTGCTTAGTAATCCAGGCATCGATGGACGCGGCGTGGTCTTGCTTGAGCCGGGTCCACAAGGTTCTACTGGAAGAGCGCTCATGCCAGAAGAAACTAGTGCTTTATTGTCTGGTTTGTCCGTGGCGGAGGTTGCGCTACCCAAGACACGACCAACGACCGTTGGCCAATTGGGTTTTTGGCAATAATGCAAGTCTTTCTAGCAACAGAAGACGCATTAAGCGAAGCTATTGGCATGCTATTGCTCTCTGAGTTGCCATCGCCAATCATTCCGAATCTTCGGCTACGTAAAGAAGGTTTCGGATATTTGCGCTCAAACATGTCGAAATGGAGAGTGCTGGCACAGTCTAATGTTGTTCTTCTACTTACTGACCTTGATGACAAAGCATGTCCTATGAGTCTTAAAACAGACTGGGCGGGCAGCGTACCTTTGCCCAGCAATCTGATGCTCCGAATTGCTGTGCGAGAAGTAGAGTCTTGGGTGCTCGCCGATCATGAAGCGCTGCGCGAGCTTATTGGTAATAAAGGAAGTTTTCCACACCACCCTGATATGCTTTCCGAACCCAAACAATATTTACTAAATCTGGCCAGACGAGCGCCGAGGCGTGTACGGGAAGACCTTGTGGCTAAAAACGGCGCGGCCGCCAGTCAAGGGCTTGGGTACAACAGCGTGCTTGTGGACTGGATTCAGTCAAAATGGAATCCAGAGCGTGCTGCTTCACGGTCTCCTAGTCTTAGGCGCATGCGGGAGAGGTTGCGAGAAATGGCCAGGAAAGACTAAAAACCTTAGGTGTTTAGCCTCTGCCAGCGCCCCTCGCGCAGAACTTCCAATGGCCTGAATCGCGCTTTGTAATCCATCTTGGCGTGGCC
>JAYVTP010000515.1:0-6109 GCA_043788685.1 Pseudolysobacter sp.
CGCGCGCCGACGCCGAAAATTTCGGTGAGAACATGACCGCCGCTGAGACGCCCTTCGAGCGTGTCGGCAATCGCCTGCGGCTGCTCGTGGATTTCCTTGAGCATGTAATGGCGATATTCGCCGCGCTCGACCGCGTCGGCGGAAAAATGCGCCTGCTTGACGGTGCGTTCGACCTGCGTGCCGTTCGCATCGAATACGCGCACCTGATCGATGTTGACCTCGGCGACATCACCTTCGTCGAGATAAATAAAACGACGCGTTACCGGCAACAGCGCGTGGATATCCGAGGCGATGAATTGTTCGTCGTCGCTCAAGCCGACCACCATCGGACTGCCACGCCGCGCGCCGATCACACGCCCGGGTTCGCGCAACGACATCACCGCAATCGCATACGCGCCGTGCAGCCGCGCGATCGTGCGCTGTACCGATTCGAGCAGGCTCAATCCCTGGCTGTGATGATGCTCGACCAGATGTGCGATGACTTCGGTATCGGTTTCGCTGGTGAAGACAAATCCGAGCGCGCGCAATTCGCCGCGCAACTCCTCGTGATTCTCGATGATGCCGTTGTGTACTACCGCGACGGTATCGCGCGATGCCATCGGATGCGCATTCATCGTCACCGGTGCGCCGTGTGTGGCCCAGCGCGTGTGGGCGATGCCGGTGTGGCCGTGCACGGGTTGGGTCGCGTACAGTGTTTCGAGATCGCGGACTTTGCCTTTGGTGCGCACGCGCGTGAGACCGCTATCGGTGAGCAAGGCGATGCCGGCAGAATCATAACCGCGATATTCAAGCGCCTTCAATCCGGCGATCAGGGTCGGGACGACATCACGTCGCGCAGCGGCGGCAACAATTCCACACATGGTCAAGATCCAGGCAGCAACGCGTTGAGAAAAAAGAATGTAGATGCCTAGTTTATCTGCTGGCGCTCAAGATGCGCTGAGGTTTGCCGATATCCACACGCCACGAGATTGCTGGCCTGCTAAAATTCTCCGACGAATTGAGGAATACGACCATGCAACTACAGCTTGGCATTGCGCCCGCCAATGTTTTTCCGAAACCTCTGGTAGTCTGCATTGCGCTGGTATTGAGCAGCATGATCGGTAATGCCGAGACATTGCCCGCGAAAGCAAATCCGGCGCAATGGGCAGCGCGCGATGCTTCTTTATGGCAGCCGCAGACCTCCAAGCTGCATCAGGAACGCCTGCGCATGGCGACGCTGCGGATTGCATCGCCGGTGCATCAACCGATCACAAAAAGCGCCGCGAATTGTGCGGATGATGGTAGCGTCGGCAGTTTGCGTTCAGTCGTTGCGGCTGCAACGAGCGGCGATACCGTCGACCTCAGTGCACTCACCTGCAGCACGATTACGCTGACCCAGGGCCAGATTCCGATTAACGTCGATGACCTGACGATCATCGGCCCCGGGGCGCATGCCCTGACCATTGATGGCAACCATCAGGATCGCGTGTTTGCACATTTCGGTTACGGCACGTTATCGCTGAGCGGAATGACGGTCAGCAACGGTAGCAAAATCGTCTCAGGTACTGATGTCGGCGCGGGTGGGTGTATCGCCAGTGGGTCATATCTCGCGTTCTCCGATTTGGTGGTCAGCCATTGCCGCGCCGAGGGCGAGGGCGGTTACGGCGGTGCGGTTTTCGCTTATGGCCTGGGCATGTCCAATAGCGCGATCTCTGATAGCGTCGCGATTGGCAGCCATCCGACCAATTTCACCGCGGCGTTTGGCGGAGCTGCGTTCCTGTATACGCTGAACATGACCAACAGCACCATCAGTGGCAACAGCGCGCAGCGGGATCTCAAACCCGGCAACGGCGGATACGAAATCGGCGGCGCGATCGTGCTCGTGCATGGCGGAACGATCGCCAGCTCGACCATCGATTCGAATTATTCGTACGGTCGCGCGGGCGCTATCGCCGCTTTCGCCGACTCGCTGACATTGAGCAACAGCACGATCTCGGGAAACCGCGCGCAGAACGGCATAGGCGGTGGTTTGCATATGCGCGTGTTTACCGATCTGGTGTTGTACAACGACACGCTTACCGCGAATCACGCCGCGCTAGACGGCGGCGGTGTTTTTTTGAATCCGGGCCACCAAAGTATGGTCGCGCTCAGCTCGATCATCAGCGGCAATACTGTCGGCGCGGGAACCGGAGCTGACATCTACGCCAGCACTCCGGTCACGCTGGGTGGTTCGAACAATCTGATCGGTTCAATTACAACGCCGGTGACTTTGCCGCCAGGTACGTTGCGAACATCTGCACATTTGCTGCCGCTCGCTGCGAATGGCGGGTCGACCCGCACGCATGCATTAAGCGCTGGCAGTCCCGCTTTGGATGCTGGTTCGAATGCGCAGGGTCTGGCGAACGATCAGCGTGGAGCAGGATTTGCGCGCGTATTCGGCCCATCGGCTGATATCGGCGCTTTCGAGGCGCAGCAAAAACTGGTGGCACCACCTCCCGCACAGATACCGGCGGCCACAGTGTGGGGATTGGGTTTGCTCACGGTGCTGCTTGGATATTTGGGGTGGCGGCAACGCCGAAGACGCAACGAATAGCACCGGCATCGCAGTGTCATCTCAGCGATTGCATTCCGTCTGCGTTTCGCAGGAATTAGTGATGTAGTCAGGTCACTTTTTTGGGCGATGCCAGCCCAAGTACGACGCCTGCCGCGCGCGCGCCACGGCAAGTTCGCTCGCCGCCACGTCACGCGTGATAGTGGAGCCGGCGCCGATGGTAGCTTCTGCACCAATCGTGACGGGCGCTACCAGTGCTGAGTTCGAGCCAATGAAAGCGCCGTTCTCGATCACGGTTTGATGTTTGTTGCTGCCATCGTAATTGCAGGTAATGGTGCCGGCGCCGATGTTGACGCCTGCCCCGATCGTGGCATCACCGAGATAACTCAGATGATTGGCTTGCGACATTTTGCCAATTGTGGATTTCTTTACTTCTACAAAATTGCCAATGTGTACGCCTTCTGCCAGCTCAGTGCCTGGGCGCAAACGCGCGTACGGGCCAATGCTGCACGCGCCGAGTGTTTTGACACCATCTAGATCGCAATGAGCGCGCACCACGGTGCCGGCTGCAAGCCGACAATTCTTGATGCGTGTGAATGGCCCGATCTGTACGCCATCGCCGAACTCGTTGAGACCTTCGAGCACCACGTCGACATCAATCGCAACATCCTGCCCAGCCAGCAGTGTGCCGCGCAAGTCGAAACGTGCTGGATCGGCGAAGCGCACCCCGGATTCGCAGAGTTCACGCGCCGCGCGTAGTTGGAACAGGCGTTCCAGTCCCGCGAGCTGCCATGCATCGTTCGCGCCGAGAGCTTCGTTCGCATCAGTGCAAATATGGCAAGCGGCAGCGTCAGCGTCGCTCGCGGCGGCGGCAAAAATATCGGTTAGTAAATATTCGCACTGCGCATTGTCGTTTCGCAGCTGCGTTGTCCACGCGCGCAGATGTGCGGCATCTGCGGCGATGATGCCGGTATTGATCAGCGTGATCGCGCGCTGTTCGCCATTCGCATCCTTCTCCTCGACGATCGCGACAACCCGGCTGTCATCATTGCGCACGATGCGACCGTAGCCGGTTGGATCGGACATGTTCGCGGCAAGCACGGCAAGCGATGCGGTTTCGTCGAGCAAGGGCATCAACGTCGACGCTCGCAGCAGCGGAACATCGCCGTACAGCACGAGCACACGGGCATTGTCGGGAACAGCAGGCAACGCGCTGCGCACCGCATCGCCCGTGCCGTTTTGTTCGATTTGCTGCACCCACTGCAGATCGGTCTGATCGGCGAACGCAGCGCGAACCTGATCACCACAATGGCCGTGAATCACATGAATCGCCGCCGGATTCAATTGCCGCGCCGTGGCCAGCACATGCGCCAGCATCGAGCGCCCGGCCAGCGGCATCAACACCTTCGGCAAGGCCGAGCGCATGCGTTTGCCGGCGCCGGCGGCGAGGATCAGGACATGCAGCGGGGCGGTCATACGCAGCTCCGGCGTAAGCAATCGAACATGGCTTGAAAGCGACTCAGTTCAGGCGCGGACTGTCGCTGCGCGGCGCGGTTTCGGCGGCACGTTGGTCCTGCCACCAGCCGTGCGCGTCGAGCGCAAAATCGGTGGCGGATTCGATCAGTTCATCGCGCTGTTCCTGGTTTTCCAGCAGGTGCGCGAGTTTCTCATCGCCGGGACCGAATGCGAGGATTTCGACGGCAGCATAGTCGTCGGAGAAATCGACATCATCCAGCAGCGGCGCCCAGTCATCCGCTCGAAGATCGATGCCGCGCGCGTAACCGAGACACCATTCCTGGGCGTGGATTTCGTTGCTGCCGTCTTCGCCCTCGAAATCGAACATCAATGGCGAGAATCCTTCGTCGCCCGCAGCAAAAGCGTGGACGATACCGTTTGAGTGACGTGTGACCAGCGCCATGAAACGTTCAAGCTGTTGTGGTGATTCCCATTTCGGTTCAGCGCCTTCGCCGTCGAGCTGCCAGATGAAATTGAGCCATTCAGATGAGGTTACGTCTTGCGGGCCGGACACGACCGCCGTGAGAAAACCATCGAGCATTTCCAAGCTCATGCCGTTGTGTGGCACAGCGTATTTTTCGAGCAGGTTATCGAGTTCGTCGAGCTCGCTATCGCTCAACGGCAGGTGCAAATCTTGGGTGTTACTCATGCGGGAAATTCCATCAGGGCCGATGTCGGCAAGTGCGGATTGTATGCCCGCGACGCGTCACGGCCAAATTTTGCTTGCATACAAATGCAAACGCCGGCGCGAGGCCGGCGTTTGCGCAGCGAATTGAAAAGCAGATCAGTGCTTGAGATTCTGCCGCAGCCGTTCCAGCGCCTGCAACTGCGCGATCGCTTGGGCGAGCTGGACTTGCGCCTCGGCCACTTCGATCGCATCGGTGCGATTCGCGAGCAGACGCTCGGCATCTTCCTTGGCCTTGCGTGCAGCCGACTCATCGAGATCCTTGGCGCGGATCGCGGTATCGGCAAGCACGGTCACGACTTGCGGCTGCACTTCGAGAATGCCGCCGGAGACATAGAACGATTGTTCTTCGCCGCCTTCCATCGTCACGCGCACCTGGCCCGGCTTTAGGCGCGTGATCAACGGTGCGTGGCGCGGCGCAATGCCGAGTTCGCCGAGTTCGCCCGTGGCGACGACCAACTGCACGTCACCGTGGAAAATTTCTTTTTCGGCACTGACGATATCGCAACGAATGGTGGCCATGTTCGAGTTCCTGATTTATTGCGTGCGCTAATTCCGTGACAGATATCGCTGCGCAGTTTTCTGCACAGTGATGATTTCGATCACACCTTCGCAGCGAGTTTCTTCGCGTTCTCGAACGCTTCGTCGATGCCGCCGACCATGTAGAACGCCTGTTCCGGCAACGCATCGCATTCGCCATCGACGATCATCTTGAAACCACGGATGGTTTCTTTCAACGATACGTACTTGCCCGGCGAACCGGTGAACACTTCGGCGACGAAGAACGGCTGCGAGAAGAAACGCTCGACCTTGCGCGCGCGCGCCACGATCTGGCGATCTTCTTCGGACAACTCGTCCATGCCGAGAATCGCGATGATGTCTTTCAATTCCTTGTAACGCTGCAACGTGCCCTGCACGCGACGCGCGATGTCGTAATGTTCCTGACCGACGACCAGAGGATCGAGCTGGCGGCTGGTGGAATCGAGCGGATCGACCGCCGGATAAATACCGAGCGAAGCAATCTGGCGTGACAATACGACGGTCGCATCCAAGTGACCAAAGGTAGTCGCTGGCGACGGATCGGTAAGATCGTCGGCGGGCACATAAACGGCTTGGATCGATGTGATCGAACCGGTCTTGGTCGAAGTGATGCGTTCCTGCAACACGCCCATTTCTTCGGCCAGCGTCGGCTGATAACCTACGGCGGACGGCATACGGCCGAGCAGCGCGGACACTTCGGTGCCAGCCAGCGTGTAGCGATAAATATTGTCGACGAAGAACAACACGTCGCGGCCTTCGTCACGGAAGAACTCAGCCATCGTCAGGCCGGTCAGCGCGACGCGCAGGCGGTTGCCCGGCGGCTCGTTCATCTGGCCATA
>JAYVTP010000516.1:0-2520 GCA_043788685.1 Pseudolysobacter sp.
TGCGGCGCATGCTCGAAGGTTATGCGCAACGCAACGCGACCATGCGTGCGCTGGCGCGCGGCTTGAGCCTGAGCGTATCGACGCCGCTGATCGTGGCGAGCCGCGATCTGTCGACACCGCAAAGTCGCGGCGGTGTGATTTTTGCGATGCTGCCGTATTTTCTGATCATGACCTTGTTCTACGGCGGCATGTATCTGGCGATCGACACCACCGCCGGCGAACGCGAAAGGCAATCGCTCGAACCGCTGCTGGTGAACCCGGTCGCGCGCTGGAAAATCATGGCCGGCAAACTCGGCGCCACCTTTGTATTTGCGATGGCCGCGCTGTGCCTGAGCCTGCTCACATTCGCGTTCAGCGGCAAGCTCATCCCGACCGACACGCTCGGCATCCAGTTGCATCTCGGCACGTATTTCATCGTGCTCACCTTGCTCGTGATGGCGCCGCTGGCGTTGCTGATCACCGCGTTGCAAACCACGATCGCCGCGTTCGCGAAAAGCTATCGCGAGGCGCAGACGTTCCTCTCGCTGCTGATGATGATCCCGCTGATCCCGACCATGATGCTGGCCGTGCTGCCGGTAAAGCCGCAGCTATGGATGATGAGCATACCGCTGCTCGGCCAGCATCTGCTGATCATGAAGCTGGTGCGCGGCGACATCGTGACCAGCAACGAACTCGGCCTGTGTCTCGGTTGCGGCTTGATCGTCGCGCTGCTCGCGTGTGTGGTCGCCGCACTGGTTTATCGCAGCGAGCGGCTGGCGATTTCGGCGTGATGATTCCGCGGCATGCCTCGATGCATAAATTCGGCTATCAATGCCTGATTCTGGCCGCAATAGTCAGTGCCGGATGCAGCTCGTTGCAGCGCCCAAACTCCCTCGCAGCACATTACAGCTGGGGCGAAATTTGCTACGACTCCTTTCGTCAGGATGTCGATTATCTTGCCGGCGTCAACCCGCAGGATTGCGGATTTCTGCATGCAGATTCCTACTCTGAAAAGCAGATCGCCGCTTGTGCGAAGCAAGTCGTTGCCAGTGGCAAGTCATTCAAATTCGGCTACATGAGTCATGGCTATGATTCGAGCTATTGTGACGTTGCGATAAAGTCACCCGACGGCCAGCTTTGGAGTCTGTACTACGATTCGGATTCGCGCGGTGGCGAAGGCAGAAGCAATGACTATTCGACGCTGGCAGTTTCCCGCTGCAACCGCATTGAATTTGTGCCAGGCACGATCGGTCGCGGCAGTTTTTTTGCATTGAAAGATTGCTCAGCTGCACCCGAAATCACCGAATCAATTGCAACTCACCGCAAGCGAAAGCCATAGAAGTGGCTATGCAAAGGCTGTGCGCAAGTTGGTCAATCAGTAGTGGACGCGCTTCGCTTTGCCCGCGCTGCGACCGACAAGTTAAACCCAGTCGCGTGGCACCAGATACCCGGCGAGTTTCGCCTCGGTGCTGCCGGCTTCGGGCGTATAGCCGTATTCGTAGCGCACGCGCGGCGGCAGACTCATGAGGATTGATTCAGTGCGACCGCCGGATTGCAATCCGAACAAGGTACCGCGATCGTAGACCAGGTTGAACTCGACGTAACGGCCACGCCGGTAGAGCTGGAATTCGCGCTCGCGTTCGCTGAAAGGTATACTTTTGCGCTTTTCCACAATTGGCAGATAGGCGTCGATGAAGCCCTGGCCGACGTCGCGCATGAAGCTGAAGCAGCGCTCGAAACCGCCTTCGCTCAGATCGTCGTAGAACAGTCCGCCGACACCGCGCGTCTCGGCGCGATGCTTGAGATAGAAATACTCGTCGCACCATTTTTTGTAGCGCGCATACACATCCTCGCCGTACGGCGCGCATAGATTTTTTGCTACCTCGTGCCAATGTCGCACGTCGTCATCGAACGGGTAATACGGCGTCAGATCGAAGCCGCCGCCAAACCACCAGACCGGTTCGGCACCGTCCTTGCGCGCCTCGAAATACCGCACGTTCATGTGCGTGGTCGGCACGTACGGATTCTGCGGATGAATCACCAGCGATACGCCAAGTGCGGTCCACGCGCGGCCTGACAGCTCCGGCCGATGCGCGGTCGCGGACGGCGGCATGATGCTGCCCATCACATGCGAAAAACCGACACCGGCCTGCTCGAACACGGCACCGTCGCGCAGGATACGCGTGCGCCCGCCGCCACCCTCGGCGCGCTGCCAAGTATCTTCGCAGAACTGTGCCGTGCCGTCGACGACCGCAAGCTCAGCGCACAAGCGATCCTGAAAATCGCGCAAAAAAGTTTCGACCTGATGTGCTTGCGTCGGCGCTTCATGCCTCGGGGCGGGGCTGGTGTGTGCTGGTTTTTCGTAGCTCATGGTTGTCGCCGGCGCGCTATTGATGCGACCCGCGTGGCAGCGCAGTATCGATGATGCAATGGTACAGCTCACTCGTATTTCTTGCCGCAACAGTGATGTTCGAAACTACCGGATCATTCGCTCAAGAGAAGCGTTTTGCATTTCCGAATCACGCCGATCCCAGCGTGGCG
>JAYVTP010000517.1:0-2780 GCA_043788685.1 Pseudolysobacter sp.
CGGCGTCGGTTTGTCGCCGTGCAGCACTTCCGGTGCAAGATAATTCAGTGTGCCGATAACGGCCGCGTCCGGCGCATCAATGAACTCGCGCGTGGCGCCAAAATCCATCAGCACGATCCGTCCGCCGTGATCGCGCATGACGTTTTCCGGCTTGATGTCGCCGTGCACCAAACCATGCCGATGCACCACGGCCAGCGCGTGGCACAGATCGATGCCGATCGAACGCACTTCATCGACCGGCAGCGGCCCTTGCTCGGCTAGCACGCTTGCCAATGATTTGCCGGTGACGAGTTCGCTCCAGATGCCGGTACGGCCATCGTGGGTTGCCGCGCCGTAAACGCTGACGATATTCGCGTGACGCACTCGCGCGAGGCGACGCGCTTCGTCGAGAAATTGATGCGCCAGTTCGCCCGATTCGATCTTGCGCAATTTCAGCGCGACGCATTGATCGAGCAACGCATCGTATGCACGCCAGACTTCACCCTGCGAGCCTTCGCCGATCTGCTCAAGCGCTTCGAGTTGACCGAAGCGGAATTTGCTCTGACGATGGCTTTGCTGACCCTCGCTGCCCTCGATACATACACGCCGAAATCCCTGCGCCAGTTGTTCGAGTTCGCGCAATCCGGAAAAGGTCTGCGCGTTATCACGTTGAGCGCTCGGATCGAGTTCGCGCCAGTTAACCGGCTCGTCGTCGGCGATCAGTGTCGCCAATCGTTCCAGCTCAAGTTCCTGTGGGGTCATCGTTCAAGCCTTTTGCCAGTTGCACGATGGCGCGGGAAACCATCACCCGCACCGCATCCGTGGTACCGCCGGTTTCGACGGCGATTTCCGGATAACTCAGGCCCAGTTCGAGCCGCATCACGATCAAGCCTTGCTGACGTTTCGGCAGTTCCGCGAGCGCGTTTTCGTAGGCGCGCAGGCGTTCGTGGCCGAGCATCTGTTCGAGCAAGGTCGGTGACTCCGCGTCCGCCATTTCCGCATCAAGTTCACCGAACTCGGGGCGACGCTGGCGACGACGCAGTTCATCGCGCACCTGGTTCAACAGGATCTGGCGCAGATAAGCCAGAAACGCGCCCGGATGTTGCGATTCGAAATCGTCCAGATGGTTTAACGCTCGAACGAGGGTAACCTGAACAATATCGTCGGTATCCGACAGATCGCGCGCGCTGGCGGGCAGGCGGCCGTGCGCCCAGCGCCGCAACAACGGCAGATAACGGCGGAATAAATCCTCGCGCGCGCCCACATCGCCACTACGAATACGCCGCAGCAGCACGACCGTGGCCTCAGGCACCAGCGCGGGCATCAATGGCGACTCGTTATTCATGCAACGCTCCTCTGCTTCTTCCATGCAGATATCAGCATAGCCGCAAGTGTATTAACTTTGGTGAATTCGGGCATGCCGCGCTGACTCGCCATGCAAAGCCGGATACTCTGGCGCTGTCGGCAATCGGCCGGCAAGATCGGGAGGGATTACATGAATCTGGCAAAACGTGCATCGGCGGAATTTCTCGGAACGGCATGGCTGGTACTCGGCGGTTGCGGCAGTGCGGTACTGGCCGCAGCGTTTCCCGCGTTCGGGATCGGTTTCGCGGGCGTCGCACTGGCGTTCGGCTTGACCGTGGTGACGATGGCGTATGCAATCGGACATATTTCCGGCTGCCATCTGAATCCGGCGGTGACGATCGGACTGTGGGCGGGCGGACGTATTCCGACCGGCGATATTCTGCCGTATGTCGTGGCGCAAGTTGCCGGTGGGATTTTCGGCGCGGGCTTGTTGTATTTGATTGCTTCGGGCAAGGCGGGTTTTGATGTGCATGCCAGTTTCGCTGCCAACGGTTATGGCGCGCATTCGCCGGGCGGTTATGAATTGACTGCGGCGCTGACCTGCGAAATCGTGCTCACGGCATTTTTCCTGCTGGTGATCCTCGGCAGCACCGACAAGCGCGCCCCGGCCGGTTTTGCCGGCCTCGCAATCGGCCTGAGCTTGACCCTGATCCATCTGATCAGCATCCCCGTCACGAATACTTCGGTGAATCCGGCGCGCAGCACTGGCCCGGCATTGTTCGCGGGCGGTTGGGCGCTGGATCAACTGTGGTTGTTCTGGGTTGCGCCGATCATCGGTGCCTTGATCGCGGGTGCGGTGTATCGCTGGCTCGGCAACGACGAGTAGGTATCGAATATATCTGCGACTTCTACTTGCTAGCGTGGAGCGCCATCGTCAAGCGGTGGCGCTTTTTTTATTGCGCGAATCCGCAAGGCGCGCGCGGCAGTCACGCGCGTTTCGTCGATCAAATTTAGTGCGCATCGGTGACTAACGCATACAAGCGTCGATCGCCGATAATGCCGCTTGGCATCGATTCAACGATGCATCTTCGACGCCGACAAACGCGTCGAAAACGTCCCGCCATACCAGCGCAAAAAAAAACATCAAGGCAAAATCCAATGAAGCAGGCGCCGACGGACTCGCTCGAATCCGCGCACAGCACAAATCCATTATTGCCGACCAGCAGATGCACGCTGCTCGGATTGATCTTCGCGATCGTCGCCGCGCTGGTGGCGTGGTTTGCCGGTGCCGAATATCGATCGCTGACCGAGCCGGACGAAGGCCGCTATGCGGAAGTCGCACTCGAGATGGTGGCGACTGGCGACTGGATCGTGCCGCGCACGAATGGCTTCAAGTTCTACGACAAACCGGTGCTGCATTACTGGGTCACGGCCGCCGCATTCGAGGTATTCGGCGTGCACAACTGGACCGCGCGATTGTGGACGATGCTGGCCGG
>JAYVTP010000518.1:0-1812 GCA_043788685.1 Pseudolysobacter sp.
GATGGTGCTGATATTTTTCTCGGCCTTTCTGCGCCCGGTGTTTTGACTCAGGACATGGTCAAGCGCATGGCGGCGAGTCCGATCATTCTCGCGCTGGCCAATCCAACGCCGGAAATTCTGCCCGAACTGGTCAAGGAAGTTCGCCCCGACGCGATCATGGCGACCGGGCGTTCGGACTATCCGAACCAGGTCAATAATGTCTTGTGTTTCCCGTACATTTTTCGCGGTGCGCTGGATGTCGGCGCCACCACGGTCAACGAGGCAATGAAGATCGCCTGTGTGCGTGCGATCGCGGAGCTTGCGCGCCGCGAAATGTCTGATGTCGCGGCGCGTGCTTACGGCGGCAAGAGTTTGTCGTTCGGCCCGGAATACCTGATTCCACAACCGTTCGATCCGCGCCTGCTGGTTTCGCTGGCGCCGGCCGTGGCGAAAGCGGCGATGGACTCTGGTGTGGCGACACGGCCGATGGCAGACCTCGAAGCGTATCGCGAGCGTCTGAGTCAGTTTGTATTCCGCACCGGGTTTGTCATGAAGCCGGTGTTCGAGCACGCCAAGGAAGATCCGAAGCGCGTGGTGTATGGCGAAGGCGAAGAAGAAGTCGTGCTGCGCGCGGTGCAGACCGTGGTCGACGAAGGCCTTGCGCGACCAATCCTGATCGGACGTCCGGCAGTGATCGAGCGGCGCATCCAGCGCATCGGCCTGCGCATTCGTCCGGGCATCGATTTCGAACTCTGCAATATCGATGACGATCCACGTTTCCACGACTACGCGACGCAATACCATCGCATGATGGAGCGCCGCGGTGTCACCCCGCAAATGGCCAAGGCGTTCGTGCGTTCGCGCTCGAGTGTGGTTGCCGCGCTCATGGTCGAGCGTGGTGAGGCCGATGCGGTGATCTGCGGCGTAGTCGGTCGCTATCACCAGAAATTGCGCTATATCCGCGACGTGTTCGGTCTCGATCCCGACGTCAACGAACCCGCCGCGATGTGCATTGTTGCGGGCGACAAGGGCGTGTTCTTTTTCGTCGATACACATGTGCAATGCGATCCGTGCGCCGAGCAAATCGCCACGGCGACCTTGCAGGCAGCGCTACGCATGAAACTGTTTGGCATCCCGCCGAAAGTTGCTCTGTTGTCGCACTCGAATTTCGGTAGTCACGATGATGCGTCCGCGCGCAAGATGCGCCGCGTGCTGGAGATCCTGCGTGAGCGCGATCCCGATCTCGAAGTCGAAGGCGAAATGCATGCCGACACCGCGCTCAATGAAGAAATTCGCACGCGCCTGTTTCCGAATTCGCGCCTCAGCGGTCGCGCCAACCTGTTCGTGTTTCCGAATCTGGACTCGGCCAACATCGCCTACAACATGGTGCGCGAACTCACCGAAGGCGTGGTGATCGGGCCGATCCTCATGGGCGTGGCGAAACCCGCGCATGTGCTGACCTCGTCATCGACGGTGCGCCGAGTGATCAACATGACCGCGATTGCGTGCGTCGAGGCACAGCTGCGTGGCACGGTGGGCGCGGGCGCAGCTGTTTAGGTTTTTACGCCGACCAAGTGCCTTACCAAGCGCCTTCGTAAGGCAACGATACGTAAAAAAGCACCGTCATTCCAGAAATGCCGTCATTCCAGCGAAGGCTGGAATCCAGCTTTTGAGGTGGCGAAAAAGAGAGCTGGATTCCAGCCTTCGCTGGAATGACGGTCTTTTTTCAAACGTCTCGGTGCGCGATCACGCGGTCTCATTTCAGTTCGCGTCGAAGCCGTCGGCAAAAATCGTGTCGCGCGGACGCACCTGCCAGCCGATGTCCTTGAGCAG
>JAYVTP010000519.1:0-4071 GCA_043788685.1 Pseudolysobacter sp.
GCATTGAACGGCGGCACATAACCACCGGGAGCTGCTTTCCACGAACCGCCCAAAGGTGCGGCCGGATTGGTCGCCGTCGGCACGTTCAGGTAATACGGAATCTGCAGGATGCCGACATACACGTTGGCGATCGGCGGCAGACTTGCATTGATTTTGCTCAAGTCCAGACCAGTCGGCGCGAGCGCTGTCACTGGTGCCGGCGAACCATCGACGATGCTGTTGACGGCGCTGAGTTCGACCGTAGTCGACTGCGTCGTAGCAACCCATGACAACACGATGCGACCGCGATCGATACCGAACGCCTGCGCGGCGCCTTCCTGCGAGTTGATCAACTGGCGTAACGGTTCGAGACCACATGCCTGCGCATCTGGCAGCAGCGGGTCGGTGGATTTTCCACTCACGCACACCGGGCTGGTGCGCTTGCCAAGGAAATACGTCGTATCCGAGGTGATGTCGTTACCCACGGCATCCGCGATGCTGGGTACGCGCGCGGCGGGCGCCAAGCCGGTGCCACCATCGCCAAGCATCACCGCCATGTACGAGGTGAGCTGCACCAACGGCTTGGTCGGCAGGATCACTAAAGTGCGGCCAGTGGTATCGGATGGCGACAGCGTGACCACAAATTCCTGTGGCGACTGCAACTCGCGAATGACCTTGGTCACACCGCCACCGGGACCGGTGAGGGAAACCTCGAACAAGCGCACGGTTTTTCCGGCCAGCAACGTCGCCGGGTTCGGCGCGACCGAGAATCCGGTGCTCCACGGCGATATTGTGCCGAAACCATCCAGCGCGTTCAGCGCCACTTTCGGATTACTGGCATCGTTAGGATTCGGCACCGGAATATTCAGCGTCAAATCGGTTGTGCCAGACAACAGCAGGTTGGTCGGGAACGGTACGACCGAATTCGTCGGATCGAATCGCGCCGTAATTATCCCCGTCACCGGCGAGCCATTACTGTTGAGCACAGGGAGCTGCGCCGCGGTGTGTGGACTATTGCTGCTACCGCCGCCGCAACTAGCGAGCAGCAGGGAACACAATACGGTACTTACAAGCAGTCGGGCCTGCATGGGATGAATCCTTTGTCAGGTTTAAGGGTCGCAACGACAGCCGCATCATAGATAGTTCAAACGCCCGTTGGCAACGAGAATTTAACTGCGCCTGAACCCTGATTTTATGACGCGATGCAGCATCAATACTCTTGCGTACGGTAATGCCACATTTATTTTTGTATACTTTACAACAAAATAAACTTGTACCAAAGTACACAGAACCGAACGCCGGAAATCTGACCGGATTCAGACCGTCGGAAGGCCCCAGCTTGCTGCCAGCGGATAAAACGATCTCGGCGCGTAGCCGAAATCGTGCGCCGCCGCGGCATTATCCGCCACCAGATCGTGCCGCAAGCGCATTATTGCGGTCGCCGAAACCGCACCGAATTTTGCGTTGCCTCGCAACAACAGGGCCACACGCAATAACCACGAAGGCAGTGGCAGCGGCAACACGTTTTTTGGCAGTCCGGCCCCGATACGCCGGCAAACTGCGCGAAAGCTGAGTCGTTCGCCGCCACCGAGCGGATAAATCCTGCCAAAACTTAGCGGACGATCCAGCACCGCGATACATGCGTCGGCGAGATCCTCGGCATGCACGGGTTGACGCAGCCCCGTCGCCGCCAGCGGGATCGGCAACACATGCCAGCGCGAGGCAAATCGCGCCAGCGGCGTGAGGCTGCGATCCAGTCCGGCGCCATAGATCAGGGTCGGGCGAAAAATCGTGACCGCGATTTCGTGCGCGAGACCCAGCGCCAGCAATTGCTGTTCGCTGTCGTGCAGCCGTGCGGCGAGTTCGCATTCGGCCGGATCGAGCGAGTCACGCTTGCTTTCCGCACTCATCGAACTGAAGGCGATGATGCGATGTAGCGCGGCCGGTCGATCGCGCCGCAGCCAGAGCACCAGCGCATCCAGCGGCCCGAGACTGATCAGGGTTTCGATCTGATCCAACGCGGGCATCTCAACATGCAAATCCGCGTGCAACCACGCCGGATTTGTCGCATCGTCGCAGGATGGCGGATGACGACTGAGTGCGAGCACGGACTGGCCCGCGCTGCATAATTTCGGCAGCAGGAAACGCCCGATCTGACCCGTGGCGCCGAGTACCGCGATATCGTGTTTCATGGCGTAATGCGCCGCGTCATGCGGTTGCGCGCCAATTCGTCTGGTTTCGCGCCAGACTCGGCGTTGAGCAGCATCATCATCGCCAATCACTCCTGTACGCATCAGCGCTGTGCAAAGGAGCATTGTAATCGCCAAACCGCGCGCATGCGGCCGCGGTTAGCGGCGTGCATCGCGTGGCGCGCGCTGCACTGCCAAAGTCGCGAAACGCATGCTAATGTGCGCGCGTCGCAGGCCCACAAGAGTGATCCATGATCGCACGCATCTGGCGCGGAATGACCGGCAAGGATCAGGCGGATGATTATCTCGCCTACCTGCGCGAGACCGGCCTGAAAGACTACGGTAAAACTCCTGGCCATCTCGGCGCGTTCGTCGTGCGCCGCGACCAGGGCGAGCACTGCGATATCCAGATCATCTCATTATGGCAATCGATGGATGCGGTGCGCGCATTCGCCGGTGAAAACGCCGATCAGTCGGTGTATTACCCGGACGACCGCCAGTACCTGCTCGATATGGAACCGCTGGTGCGGCACTACGATGTTTCGGATTTCGATGTTTCGGGATTTATCGCCCGAGCCAAATAAGCGCGGCAAAAAATCACGCGCTTTCTCGTTAGCCGGATGTCCTAAATTGCAGAAACAAAACCGCAGGTCGCGTCTAACTCACCGCGACCTGCGTTGAACCTTTACGCCGCCTTGCTCACGCCAGCTTCTGCGGCGATGGCGGCCTTGACTGCAACGCGCGCGCCGACACGCTCGCAAAACTTCGCGATCGCCGGCCACTGATTCAAGTCGATCGCAAAATGCTTCGACCAGCCCAGCACCGTGAACAGGTACGCATCGGCAACGCTGAACTGCGCGCCGAGCAGGTAATCGTTTTTCTCCAGCGTCGTAGCGATCTCGCCCAGACGCCCGAACAGCTTGTTCTTGAAGATTGCACGAACCTCATCGGGCAACGCAGAATTGAACAGCGGGCTGAAACCCTTGTGGATTTCGGTCGAGATGAAATTCAGCGTTTCCTGCAACCGCGAACGCTCGAACGTGCCGTTGGCCGGTGCGAGTTTCGCTTCCGGTTTCAGATCGGCCAGATACTGCACGATCGCCACGCCCTCGGTCAGCACCTGACCGTTATCGAGCTGCAGCGCCGGGATATAACCCTTGGGATTCAGCGCAAGAAAATCGGCGCCGTCGGGCGTCCTCTTGGTCTTCATGTTGACCGGGATCAAATCGAACGGCAGACCGAGTTCATGCAGCACGATGTTCGGCGAGAGCGAGCACGCGCCGGGTGAGATAAATAGTTTCATACGATCTCCTGGATGGAATGCGCCGGACTAGGCGCGAAACGGGCAGAGTCAAGACAGCGCAACTCGTGCGCCATCGACCTGTTTCAGGTTGGGATGCAATCCCGCGTATCAAGTGCCGGATGGAGCATGGGCAAAGGTCGCTAGACCGTGCCGCGCATGTTGCGACGAACACACATAAAGTAGGCGCTCTAAGATTTGCCCATCTTAATTGGCGCCGCCATGTTCATCACATCGTTTCCGCCTTGAGCAATTTGGCGACGAAATACGCAAGATCATCCTGATAGCCGTGCGAGCCAATGTCTTTCAATTTCGTTTTGATCCATTGCTCGTCGAACAATCGCCAGCCATTCTTTTTAAAGTGTTGCTGCATCGCTGCTCTATCAGTCTTGTTGGCGATATGGGCGGCAGCCATACATAAAACTGGCTCAACGACGCTTTGCGTTAGACAGACGCGTGCAGTTGATTCGCTAGCTGTCTAGTCCCGTCTGATTCTTAACATGTCTGACAAACAGCTCAGGGCGATCCTTGCGCCAGGCGCGCAGCGCTTGCAGCGGCGTGGTATGGCCGAGTGCGCGTTGCGGCAGATGCTCGTTGTACAGC
>JAYVTP010000520.1:0-4471 GCA_043788685.1 Pseudolysobacter sp.
GAAGAGGAACTTGCCGACTGGACCGGTCGCGAGCGCGCGCTGTTGTTTTCGACCGGCTACATGGCCAATCTCGGCGTGCTGCAAGCCTTGCTGCAAGCGGGCGATCTGTGTGTGCAGGACAAACTCAACCATGCCAGCCTGATCGATGCCGTGCGGCTCAGTGGCGCCGAGCTGAAACGCTATCCGCACAGCGATGTCGCTGCGGCACAGCGGCAGCTTGAGTCGCGTCCGGGCAAGCTCGCCGTGCTCGCCAGCGATGGCGTCTTCAGCATGGACGGCGACATCGCTCCACTTGTACACCTTGCGACATTGTGTAAAACGCAGCACGCCAGCCTGATGATCGATGATGCGCATGGTATCGGCATATTCGGCAAGCAGGGCGCGGGCAGTGTCGCCGCCGCGGGCCTCGATCAGCACGACGTGCCGATCCTCATGGCGACACTCGGCAAGGCCGTCGGCACGTGCGGCGCGTTCGTCGCCGGCAGCGCGGCGCTGATCGACGCGCTGGTGCAATCGGCGCGCAGCTACATCTACACCACGGCGATGCCACCAGCGCTCGCTGCGGCCACACGTGCCGCACTGCGACTCGTGCGCGCTGACGAATGGCGACGCGAAAAACTGCATGCATTGATCGCGCGTTTTCGTCGCGGCGCTCTACAACTCGGCCTGCCATTGGCGGATTCGACAAGCGCGATCCAGCCCGTTTTGCTCGGTTCGGCAATACAGTCGCTCGCGGTAGCGCAGGCGCTTGAAACGCGCGGTTTGCTCGTGACGGCGATCCGTCCGCCGACCGTGCGCGCCGCGACATCGCGCCTGCGCATCACCTTGTCGGCGGCACACGAAGAAGCGCACGTCGATCGCTTGCTCGATGCGCTCGATGCGTGTATTCCGTCTGCAATCCGCACGGCGCACCGGAGCGCCACGTACTGATGAATATCGAAACCATCGGCGCCGGACGTGATCTCGTGCTGATCCACGGCTGGGCCATGCACAGCGGAATTTTCGCGCCGCTGACCGAAATTCTCGCGCAGCGGTTTCGCCTGCATCTGGTCGATCTGCCCGGGCACGGCGCAAGCCCCGAACGCGATGTTGCGCTGACGCTTGATGACTGCGTAAGTCGTATCGCAATTGCCACGCCGCCCGCAATCTGGATCGGCTGGTCGCTCGGCGGACTGGTTGCGTTGCGCGCCGCGCTGGATGTTTCGCCGCAAGTGCGTGGCGTCGTGATGATCGCGTCGTCACCGCGTTTTGTGATTGGCGTGGACTGGCCACACGCGGTGGCGCCGGAAGTTTTCGAACAATTCGGTGCGGACTTGGGCCGCGACTATCGTGGCACGCTGGATCGATTTCTTGCACTCGAAGTGCATGGCAGCGATTGTGCGAGTGATGAATTGCGCGAGTTGCGCGAGCGTTTGTTCGAGCGCGGCGAACCCGCGCTGCGCGTGCTGCAGGATGGTTTGAATCTGCTCGAAGCCAGCGACATGCGTGCCGAACTCGCGCAGCTCGATGTGCCGAGTTTGTGGCTGGCCGGCGCGCGCGATAGATTGATTCCGTGGCAGGCGATGCAATGGACGGCGCAACATACTCGTGACGCGCGTTTCGAGAAAATCGCTGGTGGCGGCCACGCTCCGTTCATCGGTCATGCCGATGCCGTGGCGTACGCCATCAGCACATTCGTCGACTCGTTGCCGGCATGAATCGTCTTTTCGATCAGGCGCAAATTCGCCGCCACTTTTCGCGCGCGGCGAGCAACTACGACGCGCACGCCGCGTTGCAGCGCGAAGTCGAATCGCGCTTGCTCGAGCGCATGGAATTCGTCAAGCAGACGCCCTTGCGCGTGCTCGACATCGGCTGCGGCCCCGGCCATGCCGCAGCGCAATTGCGCCGACAATTTCCGAAGGCGCTCATCATCGCGCTCGATCTCGCGCTGCCGATGTTGCAGCAGCTGCGGCGCAATACCGGCGGCTGGCAAAACCTGTTGCTAAAACGCGTTGCCGCGATCTGCGCCGACACCCATGCGCTGCCGTTGGCCGAGGCCAGCATCGACGTGTTGTTCTCGAGTTTGTGCCTGCAATGGTGCGAAGATTTGCCGGGCGTATTCAACGAATTTCGTCGTGTGCTCAAGCCCGGCGGTTTCATGGCGACCTCCACGCTCGGGCCGGATACGCTGCATGAACTGCGCGACGCGTGGGCGAGTGTCGATGCCACATCGCACGTCAGTCGTTTCGCCGACATGATGCGCATCGGCGATGCATTGATGGCCGCGGGATTTCGTGATCCGGTGCTGGATGCCGAGCGCTTCAATCTCACCTACGCCGATGTGCCGGCGCTGATGCGCGATCTCAAAGGCATCGGCGCGAGCAACGCCGATGCATCGCGCAGCCGCGCCTTGACCGGCAAACAGCGCCTGCAAAAAATGTTCGCCGCGTACGAAAATTATCGCCGCGACGGTGTCTTGCCGGCGACGTACGAAGTGGTCTACGCGCACGCCTGGGGGCCGCCAGCGGGACAGCCGCGACGCAGCGGCGATGGCGATATCGCAACGTTTTCAGTCGACAAATTGCGTGGCAGCCGGCGCGGTATGCGATGAAATCCACATCGCCAAAAAACGCATCGAATGCGGTGTTGATCGGCCTCGCATCCGCGCTTTTTTTCACGATGACCTACGTGCTGAATCGCAGCATGGTGCTCGGCGGCGGGCACTGGGCGTGGACCGCGGCGCTGCGTTATCTGCTGACCTTGCCATTGCTCGCACTCGTGCTGCCGTTGCAAGGCGGGCTCGGTCAATTGCCGCGAGAATTACGCCGGCATCCGCGCATCTGGTTGCTGTGGGGCAGCATCGGTTTCGGCCTGTTTTGTATTTGCCTCACCTACGCCGCATCGAGCGGGCCGGCGTGGCTCATTGCGGGATCGTTCCAGACCACGGTGATCGCCGGCCTGCTGTTGTCGCCGTTGATCTATCGCGATGCGCGTCGGCGCATTCCGCTGCCCGCGCTCGCGATGGCGTTGATGGTGCTGCTCGGCGTGCTGCTGATGCAGCTCGAACATTTCCACGGCCAGCTCGATGCGAGCGCGTGGATCGCGTTGCTGTGCGTGCTGATCTCGGCGTTTCTGTATCCGCTCGGCAATCGCATGATCCTGCTGCATCTCGAAAGTAGCGGCACGCCGTTGAATGCGACGCAGCGTGTATTCGGCATGACTTTGGCCAGTCAACCGGTGTGGTTGCTGCTCGCTGTTTATGCGTATCACGAGGCCGGTTGGCCGAGCCTCGCGCAAGTGTTGCAGGCTGGCGGCGTGGCCTTGTTTTCCGGCGTGATCGCGACGGTGCTTTTTTTCAAAGCCACCGCGATGGTGCGCGATAACCCGACCTCGCTCGCCGCGGTCGAAGCGATGCAAGCCGCGGAAATTATTTTCTCGACGTTGATCGGCGTCTTCTGGCTCAACGAAGAATGGCCGAGTGGCATCGCCGCTTTTGGCATTGCCGTCGTCATCGTCGGCATCATCCTGTTCAGCCGGATCAGTGCGCGCGCGGCGGCCAGCGATGCAGCAGCGATGCGCGTGTTGCGCAGCGATCGGATTGATTGAGCATGTGATCTGCCTGACATCGTAGGGCGCAAACGATTGCTGATGTTATGCAAGCGATCGGAACCGCGGTTGGCGTGGCGTGAACGTTTTTATCGCGAAGCCAAAACTATACGCGAGGTCAGTTAACAGCACGACCAAGCTGAACATCATGCTCGAAAGGAGGCGTAGATATTTCATATGCAGCTAGCCTTTTGCATAAGCGAGTGTGGTCACCAGAGCACGCAACGCGCACAATAAAATGAGGTACAGAAGCGATCTGCTGGTGCTAGCCTGCTCGATGCAAGCGTTGGATCTTAGTTCCGGCCTCGCAGCTTTTGCTCAATGTTACGAAGCGTGTTCTGTAGCTCGCGTTCCTTGATTTCCGGATCGATATCCTGGATGTACTCCATGACTGAGAAATCGTCCCCTCGCTTCCGGTTCTGAGGTGGTTCGAGCGCCTCAATAAGCAATGCTTCAAGCGTAGCGATCAGGGACGGAAGGGTAACCTTGATTGAAGTCTCGACGAGATTTCCCTCATCGGTGACATTCAAGAGGCCGAACCAAGAGAAGCGATTCCAGCGACTGCCGAGTCGATCAGTGGTGTGCTCATACAGGCGCTTGCCCATCGGGCGATCTACGGAGCGTCCGACATACACGACCGTGTGGTGGTCATAGAGTATGTAGATCCCTCTCTGCAAACCGAAATCAACCGGTTTTGAGAGAGCCTGTTGCTTGCCAAACACTTTCGGATCGTTCCTCCAAACCACGAGGTCGCGCTGCCAGTACATGCCGAGACAGCGGATGACTGATTCCATTTCCACTTCATAGGGTAATAATACGCGTATTCCAACGACTCCAAGGAGACGCTCATGGCTCGTCCATTCAAAGGGGAAGAATCGGTAGCATC
>JAYVTP010000521.1:0-2671 GCA_043788685.1 Pseudolysobacter sp.
TTCTCGTGATTGTTTTCCGCGCGCAGGATATCATTGACTATATCGCCGTTGTTGGTCAGCAGGATCAGGCCTTCGGATTCCTTGTCGAGCCGGCCGATCGGAAAAATCCGTTCGGCATGACCGACAAAATCGACGATATTGCCCTTGATGTGCGCCTCGGTCGTGCAGGTGATGCCGACCGGTTTGTTGAGCGCGATATAGACTTTTTTCGGACGTCGCGCCGGCGCGTTGCCCGAGCCGCTGATCAGGCGTTTGCCGACCCGCACTGAATCGCCATCTGCAACCTGCGTGCCGAGTTCGGCGATTTTGCCATTGACCGTGACTTGGCGCTCGGCGATCAACCGATCCGCCTCGCGGCGCGAGCACATGCCGGTTTCGCTGATGTATTTGTTGAGTCGCATGCGTGAGCGGATTTTATGCTCGTTTATCCAACGCAACTATCTCGTTTGCTTCAAGCCACATGCAGAAGCTTTCGTTCGAGCGGAGCGCGCAGTTGGATGGCTTCAAACAGCGCCATCGGATAAAGATAGTCATCACCGGATTCATCGATCACACGAACCTGTGCGAGCTTTTCGGCTTGGACATCCGGAATCGATTCATACAGCTTGCGCGTTTCGAGCGATGCTTCGTAGCCTTCGTTGCTGACGCAAACGACAAACTTGTGCTTACTCATGATAGTCATTCCACATAACGTTTGATCTTGAACTCTTTCCGGCCGATGCCGGTAGCTTCGTACCAATGAATTTCCGCGAGTAGAGTGACTCCATCGGTAAATCGGATCTGCGCAATACCTTTGCGCTTTCTCCATTGCCCAACACCATAGGTTTTTCTCAGGCGTGGTAACTCACGAATGCTTGAACCGCGTGCGAAGGTTTCGATTTCCCGAATTTCGCCGATAATCTCGAAGTGCATGTGGGCATCCTACCTCGCTGCCTTCTTGCTGCATACCGCAACGTGGGTTTGCGCTGCCATAGCGAAAGGGACTTGAAAAAAATGCAGCGAGCCGATTACGTAAAGGATTGCGAGTTTCACATGCTTGGATAAAAGCCTGCTCGCTTTGTGCAGTCATTGACGAAAATTGAAGGGCCTGTGGGCAAGTGATCAGGATGCAAAGTGTAATGTACGTTCCATCCCCCGTTGGACATCAAATATGTGATCGTTATCTGATCGGGCCTGAGTTTCGCAGTATCAAAGCCCTCCTTAGCAAGAAGCAGGTTCGAAATACCAAGTACCTGAACTTGAGTCAGTTGCGGCGACTCTCCACGGTGACGACAACCCGTGCACCCAGCTAAGAGCAGCATTCCGACGGCGACACACCCGTAGGTGAATGTCTTGAGTGCTGTTCGCATGAGATTGCGCCTACTTCTTGTCGAACTTCCGAATAAATTCCCGCACATCCGGATACACCGTATCTCGCCAGCGGCGGCCGCTGAAGATGCCGTAATGGCCGGCGCCTTTCACGGTCATATGCTGCTTGCGCGTCTTCGGCAAACCGCTGCACAAATCGTGCGCGGCTTCGGTCTGGCCGAGGCCTGAGATATCGTCGAGTTCACCTTCCACCGTGAGCAGCGCCGTGGTTTTGATGTCGGCCGGTTCAACGTGCTGGCCGTTGACGTCCCACTTCCCGCGCGGCAGCAGGTGCTGCTGGAAAACTGCGCTGATCGTGTCGATGTAGTATTCGGCGGGCATGTCGAGTACGGCGTTGTATTCGTCGTAGAACTTGCGGTGCGCTTCGGCATCTTCGAGATCGCCGCGACGCAGATCCTGATAAAAATCCCAGTGCGATTTCATGTGTCGGCTCGGGTTCATCGCGATGAATCCGGCGTGCTGCAGGAAGCCCGGATAAACGCGGCGGCCGCGCCCCGGATAATTCCCCGGCACGCGCTGGATGACGTTATTCTCGAACCACGACAACGGCTTGTTGGTGGCGAGATCGTTAACCTTGGTCGGGCTCAGCCGCGTATCGATCGGGCCGCCCATCATGGTCATCGTCAACGGCGTTTTTTCGCCGTTCGAGGCCATCAGCGAAATCGCCGCGAGCACCGGCACGGTCGGCTGGCACACCGAAATCACATGCAGCTTGTCGGCGCCGATAAAACGGATGAATTCCTGGATGTAGGCAATGTAATCATCGAGATGAAACGCGCCGGCTTCGGTCGGCACCATGCGCGCATCGATCCAGTCGGTGATGTAGACCTTGTGATCCTTGAGCAGCGTGCGCACGGTATCGCGCAGCAAGGTGGCGTGATGGCCGGAGAGCGGGGCGACCACGAGCACGATCGGATCGTCTTTGAGATCGGCGATGACTTTTGCATCATCGCTGTAACGTTTGAAACGCAACATATTGCAGAAAGGTTTAGACACCGCTTTCAATTCGACGACCGGCAGCTCGTGACCATGAGCTTGCACGCTGCGGATATCGAACTCGGGTTTTTCGTAGTCTTTGCCGATGCGATACATCAGCTCGAATCCCGCTGCCATACGCTGCATGCCGGGCAACTGACCGTAGATATTTCCGGGCGCAGTGAGCATTTTGGCGCTGGCTTCGGAGAACGCAATGAGCGGCCCCATGATCTTTTTCTGCATTTCGTGCATTTGATAAAGCATTGTTTTTCCCGTGCAAAACAGCGCGAAAAAGATGCGCTAACACCACATTGTGACTTATTGTGCG
>JAYVTP010000522.1:0-6243 GCA_043788685.1 Pseudolysobacter sp.
CCATTATTTAGCGCCAAGCCTTCCTTGAAAGAGAGTCGCACTGGCGATAGTCCGGCACGCTTCAGCGCTTCACCGCCATGCAAACGTTCGCCTTGGTAAAACGCTTCGCCTTCGCCGAGCAAGACGATCGCAAGATGAGACAGCGGCGAAAGATCGCCGCTCGCGCCGACCGAACCTTTCTCCGGAATCACCGGAATCACATTGCGATTGAGCAGCTCGGCCAGCGCCTGCAAAGTGGATGCGCGAATGCCCGAATGTCCGCGCATCAGTGTGTTGATGCGGATCGCCAACATCGCGCGCACGACTTCGGTCGAGAACGGCTTGCCAACGTTTACGGCATGCGTAATCACGAGGTTGTGCTGCAACTCTTCGAGCAACGTACCTTCGCGTTTTTCCGGATTGCCGCCAGGTAATTCATCGCGCGCGCGATGCGCGCCGAGCAGTTTGTCGGCGTTGCTGCCGAAGCCGGTAGTGACGCCGTAAATCGGTTCGCCGCAGCGTACTTTTTCGGCGAGAAAATCGGCCGTGCGTTGGACGTTCGCCAGTTGTGCAGAATCAAGTTCGACGCTGCAACCTCGACAGGCGATATCGACCAGTTGCTGGCGCGTCATGCCGGTGCCGGTCAGCAGAATTTGTTTCGTCGCTTCAGACATTATCGATTCCAGAATTTTTTTCGTCGCGACGCGGTGTTGCGTGGCACAGACAAGCAAATACGCCGCCTGCTTTCAGGGACAGGCGTGTTTCAGCTCAACGGCATTACCGCAGCCTGTTCGAGTTCGACACGTAAGGTTTTAATCAAATCGCCGCGCAAAACTTCGTACTGATCTTCCTTGCGCAAATCCTTGACCGTAACCGCACCTTTGGCGATTTCGTCGGGGCCAAGCACCAGCACAAAACGAATGCCGGCGCGATCGGCATACTTGAACTGCTTGCCGAGTTTTGAGGCTTCCATCACCGCTTCGGTATTGATGCCAGCGTTGCGTAGCTGCATCGCGAGTTCGAGATAAATCGGCAGCGAGGCCTCGTCCATCTGCGTAACTAGGACTTGCACCGTGCTTTGTGCGCTGCCGAGCAATTTTGCTTCGCGCAATTGCCAGAACAAACGTGTTGCGCCGATCGAAATACCGACGCCCGGCAAATGCGATTTGGTGTAATGCGTCGCCAGATTCTCGTAACGCCCACCCGAGCAAATCGAACCGATCTGTGGATGATCGTTGAGCGTGGTTTCGTAGACCGTGCCGGTGTAATAGTCGAGTCCGCGCGCGATCGACAGATTCAACATGTAATGTGTCTCGGGCACACCAAACGCACGAATCAGCGTAAGCACTTCGCGCATCTCGGCGATACCTTGATTGAAGATATCGGTACCCTGCCCAAGTGCTGTGAGCTTGGCCAGCGCATCGTCGTAACCATGCGAACGAATCTGCACCAGATCGAGAATTTTCTGTGCCACGTCAGCACTCAAGGCGAACGACTCACCCGTCAAGGTTTCACGCACAGGTCCGGCGCCGCGTTTGTCGAGCTTGTCGACCTCGCGCAGCACCAAAGTCTGCTGTTCACCGTCGGTGATGCCAAGGCCCTCGAAAAAACCGCGCATGATCTTGCGATTGTTCAACTGAATCGTGAAAGGACCAATCTTTAGATCGCGGAATACGCTGTAGATCACCGCTGGAAGTTCGGCGTCGTAGCGGATCGACAAAGCATCCTTGCCGATGACGTCGATGTCAGCTTGATAGAACTCGCGGAAGCGTCCGCGCTGAGCCGACTCGCCGCGATAGACGCGTTGCATCTGGTAACGCCGAAACGGAAAACTCAGCGATCGTTCGTGCTCGGCGACATAACGCGCGAGCGGCACGGTCAGATCGAAACGCAATGCCAGATCCGGCTCGTCGCCCTGTTTCAAGCTGCCGGTGGATTGCACAAAATAAACCTGGCGCTCGGTTTCACCACCGGTCTTGGTCAAGAGCACATCGGTGAACTCCATCACCGGAGTTTCCACGGGAAGAAAACCGAAACGTTCGTAGGTGCGCCGGATCGTATCGAGCATGTCCTGAAACGCAATCTGATCGAGCGGTAACAGCTCCATCACACCAGGCATGGTGCGGGCGGTGGTCAATGCCATGCAATCCTCGTTGGATAGTTTCAGTTTTTGAATGGCTTTCGCCAGGAAATTTGATCTTTCCACGCGCGGCAAGCGCTGCGCAGAATGTGTCTGTCGACCTTGACGACCTTACTCCTCGCCACAGTGCACAGGAGGCGCTGACACCGAGGGCGCATAGCCTAGCAGATTGGCTTTACCGCGATACGCCGATATCGCGTGTGATTCCCAGCGCACGAAGATACACGCCTGTTATTGCCAAGCATGGCACTCGCCGGTATCATTCGCGGCTCGCTGCAAATCTTTCCGTGTCGGGGTGTAGCTCAGTCTGGTAGAGCGCTACCTTCGGGAGGTAGAAGTCGCAAGTTCGAATCTTGTCTCCCCGACCAATTCCATAGATGTAGCTAATATCAATGGCCGCCGCAAGCGGCCATTTTTATTGTGACCGATTTGATCAGCGCGAATTGATAACGCGAACGTCGGCCTACTTCTTTTTCTTTGGCCGCACGTAAAGCACCAAGCTGTGATCTTCGAGATGGTAGCCGTGTTTTTCGGCGATTTCACGCTGCAGCCGTTCGATCTCTTCATTGACGAACTCGATCACCTTGCCGCTTTCCACATCGACCATATGATCGTGGTGTTTGCCGCGTTCGATTTCGAACACTGCCTGACCACTCTCGAAATTGTGCTTGGCCACCAGCCCCGCTGCCTCGAACTGGGTCAGCACACGATAAACGGTGGCGAGGCCGATATCGTCTTCATGCTGCAACAGATGTCGATAGATGTCTTCTGCGGTCATGTGTTTGCCATCGGAGGCTTCGAGAATCTCCAGAATGCGCATGCGCGGATGCGTGACTTTCAGGCCAGCCTTGCGCAGATTTTGTGTTTCCATCAAGTCACCTCGGAAAAGTCGTTCAGCGCTGCGCGGTTAACCTCGCGTAAATGAGCGTCTAGTGTATCATTCGCGGCTTGACGCTTGCCCGGACTTATCGATGACCACGTTCACCCGAATGCTAGCCTGCACCTTGATTGCTGCTTCTTTGTCCGGTTGCGGATTTATCTACAAGCTCGATATTCAGCAAGGCAATTTGCTCAACAAGACGCTAGTGGAATCGCTCAAACCAGGCATGACCAAGCGCCAGGTAACGCTGGTGATGGGATCGCCGGCGCTGGTCAGCCCGTTTGAGCAGAACCGTTGGGACTATATTTCGAGCATCCGCCGCGGCCGCAGCAAGATGGAAACCAAGGATCTCACGCTGCATTTCGAGAACGACGCGCTGGTCAGCATCGACGGCGATTATTTCTCGGAAGACGCCGATCAGTTGATCAAGGATGCGACAAAATACAAACGTCAGTATCCGGATGAAAAACGTCCCGACGAAGACAAGAAAAAACGTGGCGGCGGCGGTGACACTGGCCAGAGTTAAGCTTTGATCGCGCTGTGCCGTGCGCGGCGACGGCGCGACTCCTTCGGGTCGGCGCGCAGCTCGCGATAGATTTCAATGCGATCGCCATCGCGCAATCGCGTATCGAGGTGCGCTGGCTGGCTGAAGATGCCGATGCGCTCTGCGCTGATTGCGACATCACCGAGCGTGTTCGTGATACCGCTCATGCGCAATGCATCAGCCACCGTGCTGCCGAGCGATATTTCCAGCGTGTGCAGGATCTGTCGTTGCGGATCGGCATAAGCGATTTCGACACCGATGGTTGCGAGCGTTTTTTCACGCATAAATACGCGCTGCCTCGCTGCAAAAATCGTCCACCAGACGATCTGCAATGCCTTGAAAACCGAGTCTCAATGCCGAGCCGAGCAACCGGCCCGAAAATTCAAAGTCCAGCGACAACGCAACCTTGCAACCTTGCGTACCGAGCGCGGTGAAAGTCCAGATGCCGGTGAGCTGACGAAACGGTCCCTCGACCAGATTCATGGTGATGCGCTCGGGGCGTTCGAGCACATTGCGCGTGGTAAACGCCTGGGTCAGCCCGACCGTGCGCAGGTCCAATCGCGCGGTAAGCGATTCTTCGTCGCTTGCCAGAATTTGCGCGCCCGCGCTCCACGAAAAACGCTCCGGGTAGGCTTGCACATCGTTGACCAGATCGAACATCTGTTCCGCACTGAAACGCACCAGCGCGCTGCGTCTGATTTTTATCACGAATCATTTCCACGTAAGTAGCTCATATCTGCAACAATGCCCCGCCATCTGCCGCGACGCGCGACGATGCTCTCATTCTAGAACGAAGCTTATTGTCACATGGCTACCAGTAAAGAAAAATCCAAAACTGTCGACAGCACGATCGCGCTGAACAAACGCGCGCGGCATGAGTATTACATCGAAGATCGCTACGAAGCCGGCGTCGCGTTGCAAGGCTGGGAAGTCAAAAGTCTGCGCGAAGGCAGAATCAGTCTCGCCGAAAGTTATGCGATGCTCAAGGACGGTGAATTGTTCCTGTTCGGCGCGTCGATTCCACCACTGATTTCGGCATCGACGCATGTCATCACCGACGATCGGCGCACGCGCAAACTGCTGTTGCATCGCAAGGAAATCGACGAGTTGCTCGGCGCAGTCGAACGCAAGGGTTACACGCTTATCCCTACTGCGATGTACTGGAAGCACAACAAGGTGAAACTCGAAATTGGTGTCGCGCGCGGCAAGCAGGAACACGATAAACGTGCGACCGAAAAAGAGCGCGACTGGAATCGCGAAAAACAACGCGTGATGCGCGTACGATAACTGATGTTACGGCGGTCGAGAGATCGAATCACCGTCTTGCATCGCCGCTATCCCGCTCGAAAAAAAGCGGAGTTTCTCCGACCCGCCTTTTCTGTTTATCTCGAAAAACTCGCCGCGTCATTGATCCTGCCTCTTGTGCTCGATGCGTTTGCTCTGGTGATTTTCGCGGCTCTGGATTTTCGCCTGCTCTGCAGCCGAGACATGTCCGTTCTTGCCTGAGCGCGCTTCGGCATTGTCGACATGTTTCTGCCCGCGTTCGAGCGCACCCACCTGATGATTGTTTAGCTGCCCCGAATTGATTCCGTTCTCGATACGCTGTTGCTGATTCACATTGCGCTGCACATCGGTCTGCATGCGCTGTGAGGATGCCGAACTCGGATTGCCGGTAATGCCATTGTGTTTGTCGTTGGCGATCGCCGCACTCTCATGATTCTGCGCGCTCTGGATGTGCGCCTGTTCTGTCGGCGAGAGCGAACCGTTTTTCATGTCGCGCGCTTCCATGTGATCGATATGCGCTTCGCCTTTTTCCAGACGCGCGGCCTCGCCTGTGCTCAGTTCGCCGGATTTCAATCCTTGCTCGATGCGTTGCTGTTGTTGCGTATCGCGCTGCACGTCGCTGCCTGCCGTCTGTGCAAAAACCGGTGCGGCCAGCAGCGCGCAAAGAGCGCTGGTGATCAGGGTCGTATGCAATTTCATGAGCGTCTCCTGCTTGAATGAGTGGGGCAAATTTTGAATCGCCCATGCAACAACGCGACGACCAACGATACGTTGACGCGATGCGCGGCGATCCCCACCCATTCATTGGCGAGCAAGCATTGGATCTTTCGCACCACCTTCGATCCAGTCAGCGCGAACCTTGAAGCAATGCAGCGCGTACCCATATATACTCTCGCGGTGAAACAATGATTCCACGGGGGCGATCGGCTTCGACGGGGGTTACGAAATCACTGGGTGCATGCCGAGGGGGTGGCTTTCCTCGTTAATCCAGCTGCAAAATTATAGTTGCCAACGACGACAACTACGCACTGGCCGCTTAAGGCCTAAGCCCTGAACCCCTTTGTCCCTGTGCTCGGGGATGTTCAGGTCATTATCACAGGATCGCCGCTGCACTCGTCTGGCGTGCAGCGTCTAAAACTACAGACTGATGTTCGGACAGCCTAGCCACTCGGACTGCCGAATGTGACATCAAATGAGCGTGCTAAGCATGTAGTACCGAGGACGTAGGACTTTCGGACGGGGGTTCAATTCCCCCCGCCTCCACCATTTCAAGCTCCAACGCAGTCCAACAAAGGCCGGAAACCCTAGCAGTAGCAACGGTTCCGGCCTTTTTTGTGCCCGATAGTGTCCAACTGCGTCTATTGCCATCCGGGGGTAACTGGGGGTAACTTCGGGGGTAACAGACCTACCCCCACA
>JAYVTP010000523.1:0-2954 GCA_043788685.1 Pseudolysobacter sp.
TGGAAAAAAATCCTCGCCGAAAAAACGCCGCAGGAAACCATCATCGACACACTCAAGGCATCGAGTCTGCGCGGTCGTGGTGGCGCGGGTTTTCCGACCGGCTTGAAGTGGAGTTTCATGCCACGCAAGGCGCCGGGGCAAAAGTATATTTTGTGCAATTCGGATGAATCCGAACCGGGTACCTGCAAGGATCGCGACATCCTGCGCTTCAATCCGCATGCGGTGATCGAAGGCCTCGCCATTGCGTGCTACGCAACCAGCTCGACCGTTGCCTACAATTATCTGCGCGGCGAATTCCACCACGAACCGTTCGAGCACCTCGAAGAAGCGCTGGCCGAGGCGTATGCTGCCGGTCTGCTCGGCAAGAATATTCTGGGCAGCGGTGTCGATGTCGACATGCACAACGCGCTCGGCGCGGGCGCCTACATCTGCGGCGAAGAAACCGCGCTGATGGAATCGTTGGAAGGCAAAAAAGGCCAGCCGCGTTTCAAGCCGCCGTTCCCGGCCGGATTTGGTTTGTACGGCAAGCCGACCACGATCAACAACACTGAAACCTACGCCTCGGTGCCAACCATCCTGCGCAAGGGCGCGGACTGGTTTCTCGCACAAGGCAAGCCGAACAACGGCGGCCCGAAAGTCTTCTCGGTGTCGGGCCATGTGCAGAAACCCGGCAACTACGAAATCAAACTCGGCACGCCGTTCAAGGACCTGCTCGAAATGGCTGGCGGCTTGCGCCCGGGCCGCACCCTCAAGGGCGTGATTCCGGGTGGCTCGTCGATGCCGGTTTTGACCGGCGAAACGATGATGGGTCTGACTATGGATTACGACGCGCTGCAGAAGGCCGGCACCGGTCTTGGCTCCGGCGCGGTGATCGTGATGGACGACACTACCTGCATGGTGCGCGCGTGTCATCGCATCAGTCGTTTTTATTACGCCGAATCCTGTGGTCAATGCACGCCGTGCCGCGAAGGCACCGGTTGGATGTATCGCACGCTCACACGCATCGTTGAAGGCAACGCAGTGCTGGAAGATTTGAATCTGCTGAAAGCCGCTGCGGGCCAGATCGAAGGCCATACCATCTGCGCGTTCGGCGAAGCCGCAGCATGGCCGGTGCAAGGTTTTCTGCGCCAGTTCTGGCATGAGTTCGAGTACTACATCAACAACAAGCGTTCGATCGTCGATGCGCCGCTGGCGGCCAAACACGACGTCGCAGGAGCTGCCGCATGAGCGCCCAGCCAACTGCTCCGAATATCGCGCCCGATCTCGTTTCTATCGAGATCGATGGCATCGCGATGCAGGTGCCGAAAAATTCGATGATCATCGCCGCTGCTGACAAGGCGGGTATCGTCATCCCGCGTTTTTGCTACCACGAAAAATTGCCGATCGCGGCCAACTGTCGCATGTGCATGGTCGAGACCGAAATGGGCGGCAAGGCCATGCCAAAGCCGCAACCGGCCTGCGCGACGCCGGTGATGGATGGCATGAAGATTTTCACGCAATCGCAGCGCGCGCTTTCGGCTCAGCGCAATGTGATGGAATTTCTGCTGATCAACCATCCGCTGGATTGCCCGATCTGCGATCAGGGCGGCGAGTGCGAGCTGCAGGATCTCGCGATGGGTTACGGTCGCTCGGTGTCGCGTTTCGTCGAACGCAAACGCGTGGTGGCCGACGAGAATATCGGCCCGTTGATTTCCACCGACATGACGCGCTGCATTCAGTGCACGCGCTGCGTCCGATTCGTGTCCGAAATCGCCGGCACCTACGAACTTGGCGGCATGGGCCGGGGCGAGCATCTCGAAATCGGCACCTATATCGGCAAGACCATCGAGAGCGAACTGTCGGGCAATATCATCGACGTCTGTCCGGTTGGTGCGCTGACCAACAAGGTGTTCCGTTACAAGGCGCGTGCATGGGAATTGATCGCGCGCGAGTCGATCGGTTATCACGACGCTCTCGGCTCGAACCTGTACCTGCACACACGTCGCGGCGAAGTATTGCGCAGTGTGCCGCGCGACAACGAGGCGATCAACGAATGCTGGTTGTCGGATCGTGATCGCTACAGCCATCAAGGCCTGTACGCGCAGGATCGCGCGACCGAGCCGCTGCTGCGCAAGAACGGCGCGCTGGTTGCTGTCAGTTGGGATGAAGCGCTCGCTGCGGTCGCGGCGCAACTCACGCAAACCCATGCCGATCAAATCGGTGCGCTGGTGCATCCGGCAACGTCGAGCGAGGAAGGTTATCTGCTCACGCAACTGCTCGGTGGACTCGGCGTGCACAACATCGATCATCGTCTGCGCCAGCTCGATTTTGCCGATGCAGCAGCGGGCGCGACGTTTGAATTGCCGGTCGCGCAGATCGAAAAGGTCAATGCGGCATTACTGATCGGTTCGCATCTGCGGCATGAGTTGCCGCTGCTCAATCATCGTCTGCGCAAGGCCTGGAAACACGGCGCGGTTATCTACGCGCTGAACCCGGTTGCGTTTGATAGCAATATCGAGTTCAAGCAGCAGACGTTGGCCGCACCACACCGCATGCTCGACGAATTGCTGCTGCTTGCAAAAGCCGCAGCCGAAGCGGGCGAAAAACCGCAAACGCAATTGCTGGTCGATGCGCTTGTCGCGGTCGAAACGACCGATGCCGCACGCGCCACGGTCAAGGCGCTGTGCGATGGCGGTAGCTCGGCGATCATTTTTGGCGAAGTTGCGGCGCAACATGCACAGGCTTCGTGGCTGCGCGCTGCGGCGAAATTTCTCGCCAAGGCAACCAACAGCGCGTTCAACGAAATTCCATCGGGCGCCAATGCAGCTGGGTTGTCGCGCGTCGGCGTATTGCCGCAGGGCGAGGGTCTCGACGTACGCACGCAACTCGCCAAGCCGCGTCAGACGTATGTGTTGTACGGTTGCGAACCGCCGGACGATTTTGCCGACGGCGCGCAGACGTCGTTCGCATTGCGC
>JAYVTP010000524.1:0-4065 GCA_043788685.1 Pseudolysobacter sp.
TTCTGCCCGGCCATCGCATCATGGTGCAGATCCAGTCAAGCTGGTTTCCGCTGTACGACCGCAATCCGCAAACCTATGTCGAGAATATTTTCTTCGCCAAGCCGGAGGATTATCGAAAGGCGACGCAGCGGGTTTATCACGATGCCGCGACGGCGAGTTTCATCGATTTGCCGGTGACGCCAAATGAGTGAGTTACGCGCAGGGCATAGTACTACTGCAAAAAACGGATATGCAGCGTCTTGAATGCTACCTAACCGGAGCGTAACCTCTGAGTTGACCACTCCTCTAGGGAATCAGATGTCACCTCGACTTCGGTCGGCCTGTGCCGCCCTGTTGGCCTTCACTTTAGGATCAATTCACGCCGCTGGACAGACGTTTTCCATCGATTCATACGTCATGAGCGCGGGCACTGCCGTGCAGTCAGGCAGCCCGTGCTTCAGAGTGCAAGCGACAATTGCCGAGCCAGCGCCGGGCTATTCATCCAGCACGACGTATTCGCTCTCGGCCGGTTTTCGCTATGTAGCGCAGAACGTCGGCAACGACACCATCTTCTTCGCTGGATTCGAGGACTGCACGCCATGAATTACATCACTTTACTGGTTGCAGCAGCACTGTTTATTACGACGAATTCCATTGCCGCAATTACGACCGCACAATCGACCGCATTCACCTATCAAGGCAAGTTGAACGCCAGCGGCAGCGCCGCATCCGGCAATTTCGATCTCACGTTCAAGTTATTCGACGCAGCTACGGGTGGAACGCAGGTGGGCAGCACGATTTCGCTAGCGCAATACCCCGTAGCCAATGGCGTGTTCACTGCCGATCTTAATTTCCCCGGCGCGTTCACCGGCACTCAGCTGTGGCTAGAAGTCACCGTCGGAACGCAAACGCTAAGCCCACGGCAGCCGGTCAATTCCGTGCCGGTCGCAGAGTTTGCGCTGAGCGGTAACGTCGGGCCACCCGGTCCGGCAGGCCTCAGGGGCTACACGAGCTTGATCGGATTGACACCCGAATTTCCCGGCAACAACTGCATTGTCGGTGGATCCAAGATTACAGCGGGCGCGGACTCGAACGGGAACGGCATTCTCGATCCGAGCGAGGTTACGGCAACTTCATACTTGTGCAACATCACTACACCGACGCTGCCACCGCAGTGCACCGCCTCTCCGCTGAGCTGGCCAAGCACCGCCATCGATTACATCGTTATTGATCCTAGCGGGGGATCATCCCCCGGACTTAATACCGGTGCGTTGGTAACGCTGGCTGCACACCCTGTGGATACAAATACGTGCGGCACGCTACCGCTGACGCCGTATTCGTATGCGTGGTCTCTTTTCTCCGCTCCTGCGGGGAGCAAAGCGGTACTAACCAATACGGCTGACGCAACACCCGCGTTCATTCCGGATCTGCCTGGTGTTTACGTCATTCAGGCAAAGGTAAAGGATGCCGTCGGAAATCAAACACCGTCAGCGTACCTCTCTGTCGCAACATCATTTTGCGGAGCTAACCCCATTGATCTCTCCATCAACGAGATTGTTTCTCAAAATCTTAGTACAACCGTCAGTTCTGCCGATAATGGTTTGAATTGTCCTGCTAGGTTTGGCACGACGTTCAAGTACTCTTGGTCTGTTCTCTCCGCGCCGGTGCCATCCACCTGGCAATTCAGTTCACCAACATCAGGAGGCACGAGCTTTCTTCCTTCGGTTCCGGGAAATTACACAGTAGCAGTGAATGTAAGCGACTCAAATGGCCAATCCGGTTCTCGCGTATATTCTGTTAGTCTCGGGCAAGGCACAACAACGACGACGTTGAAATCCAGCCTTAACCCATCAGCTTTGGGGCAGAGCGTGACATTCATCGCGCAAGCTCAATGGAATGGGCAGGCGCCTTATTTCTTGCTGCAGCCCACGGGATCGTTAACTTTCTTGGATGGCGCAAACGAAATTGCAGGGTGCATTGCCATCCCGCTGAGCACTTCTGGTACGCAAGCCTTGTGCACGATATCAACGTTGACGACCGGCGATCATTCAATTACTGCCGCCTACTCCGGCGACATTACCTATCACCCGAGCACGAGTCCGGCACTGAACCAAACTGTCAATTGAGTCTCATCGCGCATAAAAGTGAATGCGTCACGCCGTCGGCCACATCGATGCGTTATTCATGATGTTGTCACTACTTAATGGTCTGGCTGTCTATTCGCCTGTATACGTTAGGATATACATATATCTATGTATATCCTAACGCAGGAAAAAATTATGCAAGTATCCAAATGGGGCAATAGTCTGGCGATTCGCCTGCCAACAAAAGTGGTCGAGGCGCTCGAACTTCGCGACGGTGATGATATTGAAATACGCATTGCCGATGCTCGTATCTTCGAGGTGAAAAAGAAACCCGGCACACGCGAATTTCTTGCGCGTTTGCGGAAATTCCGCGGCAAACTCCCCGCCGATTTCAGCTTCGACCGAGATGCCGCGAATGACCGCCGCTAAGGCGTTTGTCGACAGCAATATCGTGTTGTATCTGTTGTCGGCAGATACCGAAAAAGCGGATCGTGCCGAAGCGATCATTGAAGCCGGTGGCACAATCAGTGTGCAGGTGCTCAACGAAGTGACGAATGTCGCACGACGCAAATTGGGCCTGTCGTGGGACGAGACCAACGATATTGTCACGCTGATAAAAGCGCTTTGCGAAGTCGGAACGCTGAGTGTCGAAACCCACGACAAGGGCCGCAATGTGGCCGAACGATATGGCTTGTCGGTTTACGACGCGATGATCGTGGCTTCGGCGTTGCTGGCTGGATGCAACACGTTGTACTCGGAAGACATGCAGGATGGCATGCTCATCGACAATCAGTTGCGCATCTGCAATCCATTCGTGATCGCTCCGCGGCCCGTGCGTAAATCGCGCCGCGCAACCTAGTTCGCCGCAGCTTGCGCCAATGCACCAGCCAATTGTGCGCCGCTGATCGGCTTGCGCAAAAATCCATCCATGCCGGCGGCACGTGTGCGTTGCTCTTCGTCGCCGCCGGAGCGGGCGGTGATCGCGATCACCAACAGGCGCGGCGTGTTGCTGCTGCGCTCGCGTTCGCGCAGCAACCGCGCGAACTGGAAACCGTCGATGCCGGGCAGATCGAGATCGAGCAAGACCCGATCGATTTCACCGCGTTCGAGTTCGGCCAATGCCGCCAGTCCGTGCGGCGCATGGCGCACGCTGTGACCTTGCGCTTCGAGCAGGCCGACGATCACGCGTGCGATTGTCGCATCGTCTTCGACCAGCAGGATTCGCAAACTTGCGGCGGGCTTTATCAGCTTATCCGGCGTGACGCCATCGCTCGCCAACGGCTCGATAGCGGCACCCGAATTTTTGTCGGAAACTTCCGGCAACGGCAGGCAGACGTTGAAGGTTGCGCCGACACCTAGCGTGCTTTCAACGCTTATCGTGCCATGCATGACCTCGACCAGTTCGCGGCAAATCGCCAGGCCCAACCCGCTACCGCCGTAACGTTGTGTGATGCCACCGTCGGCCTGCTCGAAACGCTGGAACAGACGTTCACGCAGCTCGGCGCTCATGCCCGGCCCGGTGTCGTGTACGCTCAGCGATATGCCGCCGTCCGCAGCGCGCGCGAGTTTAATGCCGACACTGCCGTGCTCGCAGAATTTCAAGGCGTTGTTGCACAGGTTCAACAAAATCTGTTTCACGCGCAGCACATCGCCGGATACATATCGCGCGGCATCGGGCGCGATTCGCACATCGAATACGAGATTTTTCTGCAGCGCCAGCGGCTGCTCCAGCGCATGCACTTCGCGCAACAATCCGGGCAGATCAAACGGCTTGGATTCGAGTTCGAGCTTGCCGGCTTCGATGCGCGCGAGATCGAGCGCATCGTTGACCAGACGCAACATCAGGCTGCCCGATTGCGCGATGGTTTCGGCGTAACCGCGCTGGCGTGCATCGAGCGGCGTGCGCAATAAAAGTTCGGTCATGCCGAGCACACCGGTCATCGGCGTGCGAATTTCGTGGCCCATGTTGGCGAGAAAACCGGACTTCGCCGCGCTCGCCTGC
>JAYVTP010000525.1:0-2020 GCA_043788685.1 Pseudolysobacter sp.
GGCATGGCAGCGGTCTTTCTCGGCGAGCGTGTCGACCGTGATTTTCAACAATTCGTTGCGCTGAAGCTGCTGCGTCGCGGTCTGTATTCCGACTTGGAGCAACGCCTGTTTCTGCGTGAACGCCAGGTACTGGCCGGACTCAGCCATCCGCACATCGCCAGCATGATCGATGGCGGCGTTACCCAGGCCGGCATTCCGTATCTGGTGATGGAGTACATCGACGGTGTACCGATTACGCAGTACGCCAGTGAACAACAGCTCGATGTGCATGCGCGTGTGCGGCTTTTTCTCACCGTGTGTCGTGCCGTGGAAACCGCACATCGCAATCTGATCGTGCATCGCGATATCAAGCCGTCGAATATTCTGGTCGATGGCAACGGCACGGTAAAACTGCTCGATTTCGGCATCGCCAAACTTATCGAGGAAGACGCAGAAGCCGCCACCGTCGGCGTTTTCACGCCCGGTTACGCCGCGCCCGAGCAAGTGCTCGGCGGTATCATCACCACCGCGACCGATGTCTATGGCCTCGGCGTATTGCTGCATGAATTGTTGCTCGGACGAAAGCCCGAAGGCAATCCCGCGCGCCGCCCGTCCTCGCTGATCGACTATCGACAGAGTGGCGAGACACCGAACGATACGAAGCTCGCAGGCGCGCCATCGCCGCTGGTCTTGCGCAAAATACTGCGCGGCGATCTGGACAATATCGTTCTGAAGGCGCTGGCTGCCGAACCTGATCGACGTTACGCCTCGGCGGGCGCACTGGCCGAAGACATCGAACGCTTTCTCGATCATCGTCCGGTGCGCGCGCATCCCCCGTCTCGTCTGTATCGCGCGCGAAAATTCATCGTGCGCCATCGTGGTGGTGTCGTCACAACCGTGGCATTGGTGCTGGCCATATTTGCCGCGCTCGGACTGGCGCTCTGGCAAACCCATATCGCCCGCCAGGAAGCCGCACGCGCGAATGCGATGCGCGATTTTATGTTCTCGGCGTTCGAGGAAGCGCAGCCGAGTACCCCGCGCGCCGGGCCACCAAAAATCACCGAGGTGGTGCAACGGGCGATGCTCAAGGCGCGCGATGCCGCGGCATCGAATCCGCGCGTATATACCGAGTTGCAAACCAAGCTCGGCGCAGTCTTGCGTACGCAAGGAAACCTGCCCGCGGCGCGCGAATATCTGCAACACAATTACGATCAGGCTCGTATCGCATTGGGCGACAGCGACAGCGTTACCCTTGATGCCGGCTTCGAGTTATTGAACGCCACAATATTGGCCGGAGACTACAAATCCGCGCAGAGCTTGACCGACACATTGCGTTCGCAGCTCACCGTGCGACAGACATCGGAACGCGCGAAATTGTTGTTCAACTCGGCGATGCTGGCGAACAAACAACATGACTTCAAGCGCGCGCTCGCAGAATCACAAGAGGCGTTGCAGCTCTCACGAACATTTGATGACCCTGGCTTTTTGAGCGACACACTGACGCTGGCCGCGACCGTACAGATCAGCGTCAAGGACTATGTCGCTGCTGGAAAAACGACCGAAGAATTATTGCGAGCAGATACAGCAAACTTCGGCGTGCAACATCTCAAGGTGGCGTCGGCGCATTCCGGATTGTCGCGAATCTATCGTTTATCCGGCGATCTTGCGCAGGCCGAGGAACATATCAAGGCCGCACTGGTGATCGACGAAAAAGTGTTGCCGAAAGATGATTGGCGCCGAGCCAATCACCTTAATGCGCTGATGATGGTGCAACGTGCGCAGCGCAATTTCGAGGGCGCGCTGGAAACCGCCAGCGAAACCTTGCGCATCGACAAACTCGCGTACGGCGAAGACCAGCCGGAGACCGCCAACGATCTCAACAATGTCGGCATGTTCAACGTATTGCTGGAGAAACTCCCCGCCGCAGTCGAGGCATTGCACGCCTCGCTGCTGGCATTCGAGAAGAAATACGGCGCGGAATACCCCAAGACTTCAATCACTCGGGCGAGCTATGGCGCGGCCTTGGCAGCGAGCGGCGACA
>JAYVTP010000526.1:0-2725 GCA_043788685.1 Pseudolysobacter sp.
GTTGGAGAACATTCGCGACCGCCGCACCATGATCAACGCGCTGTTGATCGGCCCGTTGCTTGGCCCGCTGCTGTTCATCGTGCTGATCTCCGCGCTGACCGACCGCGAGGTGCAGAAGTCCGAAGCGCCTTTGGAAGTGTCGGTGATCGGTGCGCAATACGCGCCGAACCTGATTGAATCGTTGCGCCAGCAGGGTCTGAAAATCAAACCCGCGGTCGATGATCCCGAGAAAAAAATCCACGATCAGGATGAAGAAGTTATCCTGCGCATTCCGTCGGATTTCGCGCAATCCTGGAACAAGGGCGAGACCAGCCAAGTCGAGCTGCTGCACGACAGTTCGCACCGCGATTCCGGCACGCCGGTGGAACGCCTGCGGCGCATGCTCGAAGGTTATGCGCAACGCAATGCGACCATGCGTGTGGTCGCGCGCGGCCTGAGCCCGAGCGTATCGACACCGCTGATCGTGGCCAGCCGCGATCTGTCGACACCGCAAAGTCGCGGCGGCGTGATTTTTGCGATGCTGCCGTATTTCCTGATCATGACCTTGTTCTACGGCGGCATGTATCTCGCAATCGACACCACCGCCGGCGAACGCGAGCGCCAGTCGCTCGAACCGCTGCTCGTGAATCCGGTCGCGCGCTGGAAAATCATGGCCGGCAAACTCAGCGCCACGTTCGTGTTTGCGATGGCCGCGTTGTGCCTGAGCCTGCTCACGTTCGCGTTCAGCGGCAAGCTCATTCCGGCCGACACGCTCGGCATTCAATTGCATCTCGGTACGTATTTCATCGCGCTCACGTTGCTCGTGATGGCGCCGCTGGCATTGCTGATCACCGCGCTGCAAACCACGATCGCCGCGTTCGCCAAAAGCTATCGCGAGGCGCAGACGTTTCTGTCGTTGCTGATGATGATCCCGCTGATCCCGACCATGATGCTCGCGGTGCTGCCGGTGAAACCGCAGTTGTGGATGATGAGCGTACCGCTACTCGGACAACATCTGCTGATCATGAAACTCGTGCGCGGCGACATCGTGACCGGCAGCGAACTCGGCCTGTGTCTCGGCTGCGGCTTGATCGTCGCACTGCTCGCGTGTGTGGTTGCCGCACTGGTGTATCGCAGCGAGCGGCTGGCGATTTCGGCGTGACGCTTTTGAACAATACGATGGAGAACAAATATAAAATGGAGTACTTATGAACAAGACGCGTAGAAGCGGACTTCTTCTCTTATGCTGCGGGACTTTTCTTTTCGTTCTTTTGGCCATTGCTGGAACAATGCTCGCCACTCGTGGCTGGCATTTGCAGGGTTACGGGATAGGCATTCCTGGTGCCATCGCACTTGTTGGCCTAGTCCAGTTAGTATCTGGTGTTCCTTTTGGTAAATTAGCCACACAATGGGATTCGTTAAAGGGCTGGCAACGGGGCATTCTTGGCACCGCAATTGTAATTGGCGCATTCCTCATACTTGCCGTAATCATGCTATCCATCGCAGCCTTTCTCTACGGCTGAATTCCAGAATTGTAGGGTGGGCTAAGACCGTCAGGCCGCGCTCACGCGGGGCCTACATACGGTGAGCACGCTTCGCTTTGCCCACCCCCTACGACCGGCGCGTTATACCCAGTTGCGCGGCATCAGATATTCAGCAAGTTTCGCCTCGGCGCTGCCGGGATCGGGACTGTAGCCGTATTCGTAGCGCACGCGTGGCGGCAGGCTCATGAGGATCGATTCGGTGCGGCCGCCGGATTGCAATCCGAACAACGTGCCGCGGTCGTAGACGAGGTTGAACTCGACATAACGACCGCGTCGATACAGTTGAAACTCGCGCTCGCGTTCGCTGAAAAGTATACTTTTACGCTTTTCCACAATCGGCAAGTAGGCGTCGATAAATCCCTGGCCGACATCGCGCATAAAAGCGAAGCAGCGTTCAAACCCGCCTTCGCCCAGATCGTCGTAGAACAGTCCGCCGACGCCACGAGTCTCGGCGCGATGCTTGAGATAAAAATACTCGTCGCACCATTTTTTGTAGCGCGCATAGACATCGTCGCCATACGGCGCGCACAGATTTTTGGCCACGCCGTGCCAATGCCGCACGTCGTCATCAAACGGATAATACGGCGTCAGATCAAAGCCGCCGCCGAACCACCAGACCGGTTCGGCACCGTCCTTGCGCGCCTCGAAATAACGCACGTTCATGTGCGTGGTCGGCACGTACGGATTCTGCGGATGAATCACCAGCGATACACCGAGCGCGGTCCACGCGCGTCCAGCGAGTTCGGGCCGATGCGCGGTCGCGGATGGCGGCATGGTGGTGCCTGAGACACACGAAAAACCGACGCCAGCCTGCTCGAACAAGGCACCGTCGCGCAGGATACGCGTGCGTCCGCCGCCGCCTTCGGCACGCTGCCATGCATCCTCGCGGAACTGCGCGCTGCCATCGGCGGTTTCGAGCCGCGCGCACAAGCGATCCTGAAAATCGCGCAGAAAAGTTTCGACCTGATGCGCTTGAGTCGGCGCTTCATGCGTCGGAACCGGGCTGGTGTGTGCTGGTTTGTCGTGGCTCATGGTTGTCGTCGGCGCGCTGTCGGTGCGACCCGCGCGGCAGCGCAGTATCGATGATGCAATGGTACAGCTCGCTCGTATTTCTTGCCGCAACAGTGATGTTCGAAACTACCGGATCATTCGCTCAAGAGAAGCGTTTTGCATTTCCGAATCACGCCGATCCCAGCGTGGCG
>JAYVTP010000527.1:0-1737 GCA_043788685.1 Pseudolysobacter sp.
GGAGTTCGGCCCGGGCACGAGCCTGGAAACCACGGCGGGTGCAGGTGAAGCGAAGATCTCGCTGAACTCGTTCAGTGGCGATGTCACGCTCAAAAAAGAGTGACGCGAGAGAGGCGCGTCAGTTAGTCGCCGAACAGTTTTTTGAGTTCGGGAATGTAATCCGCATACGCCTGCCAGCGTCCGATCGAGCGACTGTAGAGCGGTTGGCGCACCTGCCACAGGCTGGATGTGCCGACCGAAACCGTATTAGGTTTGGCTGTGAGCAAATCCATCTCGCCAAGTTCCAGCCACGCGCCGAGCGCGGCCAGCGCGTTTTGTGGATCACTCGCGAGCTGCTCGTAATGCACGGTGTGAATCGGCAGCGGCGAGGTTTTTTTCCAGTGCGCCATCAGCCGATTGCAGCCTTGCAGGACGGCGGCGATATCGGCAAAGTCGTAAGCGAAATCGTTCTCGCGGCCGGCGAAATATTGCGACCAGATCGATAGAGCGGTATCGCGACTGCTGCGCCGACAATGGATGATGCGTGCATTCGGAAACAACGCCGCGATCAGATCGATGTTCAGAAAATTCAGCGGCTGCTTGTCGATCATCCAGAGCGCATCGGAATCGTCTTGGCGCAGTTGCTGCAGATAGGTGTCGGCAACGTCGCGCAAAGCGAGCGTGTCGATCTTGCCGGCCAGCGACAAGCGTTGCGCGAGATACGGCAGCCAAGCGAGTTCGCCGCGATTGCATACGTCCGGATGGCGCCCGAGCAATTCGGCGACGAGGGTGGTTCCCGAACGCGGTGCGCCGAGGATGAACAGCGGCGCAAAATCTTTTACCGGCGCGAGTGGCGCGGGCAACTTGCGCGATGCAAGACGCGCTTCGACCGCGCGCCGCCAGTTTTTTCGCGACCATGGCATGAGGCGATTCAAGATTGCGTTCGCAGCGCGAAATTTCTGCGCTGCATCGGCGTATTCGCCGATATCGTCATAGGCTTTTCCGAGTGCAAACAGGATCGATGTGCGCGCCTTGTCGTCGCCGCCGATGCGTTGCAGGCAATCTTGCAGCAATGCAAAATCCGGATGATTGCTGTCGCGATAACGCTGCGCGCTCGATAGCGCGAGCGGCGCGTGCCAGTCCAGCGCATGCGGATCATGTGCCAGCGCGAACAAATAATGTTGCCGCGCCAAATCGAAATTTCCGAGCTGCAATTCGAGCATGCCGGCGTAGGCGCGCAGGCGTGCATCGGTCGAACCCGCTTCGATTTCGTTCGCGCAAAGTGCCGCGGCGTCGTGCTTGCGACCGCATTCGTCGAGCAACTCCACGGCCTGGATAATGTCTTCGATATTGCGCCGCGTACGCGCAAACAACGCTCGGACGATAACCGCGGCCGCGCGCATTTTTCCCTGATCCTTGAAAATTTTCGCCAGCAGGATCGTCATTGCGACATCATCAGGATGGCGCTGCAGCAGATCATTCAGCAATGTCTCGGCAGCGGCATATTTTTTTTCCAGCGAAAATATTCCGGCCAGCGCATAAGCGAGTTCGGCGGATTCGGGAAAACGGATCACCGAGTGCTGCAACAGCGCGCTCGCCGAGTCGGTATCGCCGCGCACAGTGAAGCTGCGCACGCACTCCAGCCAGTTATCCGCGCCGCATTTTTCTAGTTTCTGCAATAGCGCATGGCGCGCCGTCGCCGCGCCATGCCGTACGCTTGCATGCGCATATTCAGCCATCAACATTGCGCTGCTATTT
>JAYVTP010000528.1:0-1952 GCA_043788685.1 Pseudolysobacter sp.
TTGCCGTGGCGATCGAGCACGAGAAAGCTGTCGAGCGCCAGGCAGCCGCGCGAATTCGCGACGCGCGCAGCATGCACACTGAGCTGCAGGCGATCAAGCACGGCGGTCAAGGTCGCGAACAAACCGTCGCGATCCGGCGAGCAGACGAAGATTTCGGTGGCACCGCTGGCACTGTCGGGTTCGATCAGGATCAGCGGCATGTCGGCGGCATCCGCGCGCGCCAACGCGCCGGTTTGCCATGCGATCTGGTCGGGGCGATAACGCAGGAAACTCTGACTCGGCCAATCGGCCCAGACGCGATTCGCCGCGTCCGCGGAAACGCCTTGCTCGGCGAGCAGCATGCGCGCCTCGCGCTGACACGCAGCGATGCGTTCATCGGCGTGCGGTGGGCGCTCCAACCCTTGCCGCAACACATAACGCGCCGAAGTATACAAATCGGCGAGCAAGGTTTCTTTCCACGAATTCCACAACTTCGGACTGGTGCCGCAAATGTCCGCCACGGTGAGCAGGTACAGATGATCGAGCCGTTCGGAGTCCGCCAGCGCTACAGCGAACGCATGCACCACATCGGGATCGGTGATGTCCTGGCGTTGCGCCGTGGTGCTCATGAGCAGATGCCAGCGCACCAGCCACGCGACATCTTCGACTTCGGCCTCGAACAAACCGAGTTGGATGCAGAACGCGCGCGCATCGTGCTCGCCAAGCGCGGAATGATCACCGCCGCGACCCTTGGCGATATCGTGAAACAGGGCCGCGAGCAACAACAGTTCCGGCTTGAGCAGGCGCGCGTAGACCTCGTGCGCCAGCGCAAATTCGTGATTGACCACGGGCTGCGCAAATCGCGCGACGAAACGCAGCACGCGCAGGGTGTGTTCATCCACGGTGTAAACATGGAACAGATCGTATTGCATGCGCCCGACCACTTGGCCGAACGCGGGCAGATACAACGCGAGCACACCGAGCCGATTCATGCGCGCGAGTGCCTCGACTGCCGACGCGCCCTTGCGCAACAGGCGCGCGAATGCGGCATTGACGTGTTCATCGTCGGCCAGCGTTGCGCCCACGGTCACGAGCGCCTGCTGGATGCGACGCGTGAGGTCGGCGCGCAGGCCGATCAGTTCGGGATGTTCGATCCACACGCGGAACAGGTCGATCAAGGCTGCCGGGCGCTGCACGAACAGATCTGGCGTATCGCTATCGAGACGATTGCCGATGCTGACAAAATCGATACTGAGCCGCCGCACTTGCTGCGCCTGCGGACCGGTATCGAACTGTTCTTCGCAGCGCTGCAGAAATTGTTCGGTGATGCGCTTAACGCTGATCGCGGCGCGGAAAAAATCCTGCATGAATTGCTCGACCGCAAGATTTTTTGCGTGCTCGTCGGCATAACCGAGCTGACGTGCGAGTTCGCGCTGATAATCGAACAGCAAGCGTTCTTCGCCGCGTTTCGCGAGCAGGTGCAGCGCGTAACGAATCCGCCATATTTGCGCACGCGATGCATCCAGACGCTCGGCTTCGTCGTCGAGCAACATGCCGGCCTGCACGAGTTGCGCCATGCGCGGCGCGGCAAACAGATGCCGCCCCAGCCAGCCCAGCAATTGCAGACTGCGCAGCCCACCCGGACCTTCCTTGATATTCGGTTCGAGGTTGTAGGCGGTATCGTGGTAACGCTCGTTGCGCGCGAGCCAGTCGGCGCGCTTGGCCACGAAATAGTCGTGTACGGGCCACAACGACGGCGCGGCCAACGCTTTTTGCAATGCCGCTTCGAGCCCAATATCGCCAGCGATGCGCCGCCGCTCGAGCAGATTGGTCATCACCCCGACATCACTGCCGGCGAGTTCGACGCTTTGCGCAATACTGCGCACGGCGTGCCCGGGTTTCAGGCCGATATCCCACAGGCACGCAAAAAACGCTTCGAGTGCACGCAACAAGGATGGCGGCGCAATGCCGAC